>CAZNDQ010000176.1:0-7871 GCA_964571825.1 uncultured Planctomycetales bacterium
CGACCGACAGCTCCTCGATCACTGCGCGGCGGTTCCCGCACCGCAGCACAGGGACGAACGTCCGCGCCGAAACATAGTCGATGAACCGCACGATCTTCCGCCGGCCCAGACTGGATTGCATCAGCACGCCCGCTCCGATCGACGTTGCCAGCGCCATAATCACCAGCGCCACAAACAGCCGCTCGCCGATCAGCCCCGCCTGCATCGCCAGCAATCCCAGAATAATCTCCATCGCGCCGCGCGCGTTCATCCCGTATCCGATCGCCCGTGACTCGCGCGCGGAGAACCCCACCCAGCGTGCCGCCAGGCTGCAACCACCCACCTTTCCCACCGTCGCCAGCAACAGCACCACCACCACCAGCAACGGGCTGAACTCCCGCAAGAAGTCGACTCGCAGTCCGATGCTTGCGAAAAACAACGGCGCGAAAATGAACGACACGAACTGATCGATCGTCGCGCGCGTACGCTCATGCAGATGCCGCGAGTCTCCCAGCGCCACCCCGAACAGAAACGCGCCGAAGATTGCGTGCACGCCGATCCACTCCGTGAACGCCGCGCACAGAATCGCCAGCGTCAGCGCAAACCCCAGCACCCCGCCCGGCCAGCTCGCATGCGCCTGAACCCACGGCAGCATCCGGTTCAGCCCCCAGCGCCCAATCGTCAACATGAATACGGCGAACGCAATCGTCAGCACGATCGTCATCGACACGTGCATCCCGGCGCCCACCCCGGTCCCCATCAGCGCCAGCACAAAGGCAAAGATGATCCACCCCGTCAGGTCATTGATGATTGCCGCCGAGATCACCGTCACACCCAGGTCCGTCCGGAAGAGATTCATGTCGAGCAGAATGCGGGCGATGACGGGAAGCGCGGTAATCGACATGGCCGTTGCGAGGAACAGCGCGAAGACGTAGCGCGACGTTCCCTCCTCCGAGCCGAACCAGGTCGGGTACAACGCGGCCGGCACGAAACCGAGGACAAAGGGCAGCGTCGTACCCGCCACGGCTACCATGAGCGATGCCCTGCCCCGCCGCCACGCCGCCGACAGGTCGACTTCCATCCCCGCTACCAGCAGGAACATCGTGATCGCCAGCGTCGTCAGGCCGTGGAGTGCGATGGGCACGGGGCCTTCGGCCGGGAAGACACGCGAAAAAAAGTCGGGAAACAACCGGCCTACCACCGTCTGGCCCAGCAGGATGCCGGCCAGGATCTCGCCGATCACCGCCGGCTGGCGGAAGTGACGCGCGATCTCCCCCAGCAGCCGCGCGCCGGCGAGCAGAACCGCCACGGCGACGAGCATCAGGGTCACGTCATGGTGCGAAAGTGCGGACATACCTCTTTCACCGCGGCCGCGCGCCTACGCCCGACGGCCGCGAAACAGCAACACCGAGCACGGCAGCGTATCCAGCACCGACTCCATCGGATTGCCAAAGAACCTGTCCAGCCAGCCCATCCTCCTCCGCGGCGCCGGCAACACCAGCAGGTCGGCGCTCACTGCGTCGGCGTAGCGGATCACCTCGACGCTGTTCCGCCCGCGCACGCACTGCGTCGTCACGGAAAACCGCGTCAGGTCGAGCGGCTCGAGAACGTTTCCCAGCAGCATCCGGGCCTCGGCATAGCCGTGATCCGCATACGCCATCGATTCTTGCGCCGCCGCCGGCCGATGCATCTCGTGTTCCAGGCCCGGCAGTGAATATTCGTGCACGAGATGCAGTTCGGCTCCGTGCCCCGCCAGCGCCAGCGACAGGTCGAGCAGCTCGCGCGCCGCCGCGTCGAGGTCGATCCGCGCCACCACGCGGCCCCACGGCACAAACGGTTCCCCGCCCGCCAGCAGCAGAAACACCGAACACGGCGCGCGTCGCGCGACGTTGCGCGCCGTCGAGCCCAGCAGCGACCGCACTGCGCTCTCGCGTTCGAGTGCACCGGCCACGATGAGATCGGCGTCGATTTCGGCGGCTGCGCGGCAGATCACGGCGTCCGCCCGCCCCGGCCGGATGAGCAGCGCCGGCGCCGGGCTTTCCTCATCATCCATTGCATGCTCCTGCCTCAGCCGCTTCTGCACCTCCAGCCGGTCCTCGCCAACATGCAGCAGGGTGACTTCGGCGCCGAAACACGCTGCCAGCCCCCGCGCCGCGCGCACCACCGCGGGCGCGTAGGGCGAAAGCGTTACGCACGTCAGAATGCGGCGAATGGCGGGCTCGCCGACGGCTGGATTCTCCTTGGAAGCGGACATTTCGATCGTCCCGTCAGAAGCGCTGCACGACGCGACCGCGGCAACCACACTTACCTGCCGCTCGACGGCCGAAAATAGAACATCGGCCGCGCCGCGGCAAGCGGCGTCTCGCCGGGCCGCGCCGCGCGTGCCCATTTCACCTGCGCGAAGTACAATTCAGAACAGGCCGGTCCGCCCGGCCCGGTAGCGTATGGACAACGAAACCGTCATCACCGTCTGTCTTAACCCGGCGATCGAGCGCGTGATTGAAGTGCCCGGCTTCTCACCGGGCGGACACCTCGTTGGACGCCAGCTCTCCCGCGTCCCCGCCGGCAAAGGTGTCAACGTCAGCCGCGCGCTGGCCGGACTCGGCGTGCCCAACATCGCCCTCGGCTTTGCCTGCGAGGATTGCTTCGAGGAGTTCGAGGCAGCGCTGGAAAACGACTACACCACGCCCCAGTTCCTCAAGATCGAGGGAAAGACGCGCGAGAACATCACGATTGTCGATCCGGTCGGGCAGCGGGAGACGCACATCCGCGTGCCCGGTGCGGCCGTGCCGGAGGTCAAACTCGATCGCTTCGCGCGAAAGCTGAGCCTTCTGGCGCGAAAGGACCGCTACGTCGTTTTCGCTGGCTCGCTGCCGACCAACATGACCGACCGCCAGTTTTTCCAGCTTTTGGAAATGTGCCTCGAAAACGGAGCCAGGGTCGTGCTCGACGTGACCGGCCGGCTCCTGCGACAGGCCGTCGACCTGCCGCTCTGGCTCGTCAAGCCCAACCCCGAGGAACTCGCCGAAATGACCGGCGAGACTGCCGACAGCGAGGACGAGCTCGTCCGGCTCGGACGCCGGCTCAGCCGTACCATGCAGCACGTCATCGTCACCTATGGCGTGGTGGGGGGGTATCTCTTCATCGACGAGTCTGCCCTCATCGGGCAGGTCAACATCGAGAAGGACCGGATTCGCAGCACCGTCGGCTGCGGCGAAGTCCTCACCGCCGGGTTCCTCGCCGCACGCATGCGCGGTGAGTCGGGCATGGAATCGTTCCGCCAGGCGCTCGCCGTCTCCACCGCGGCGGCCGTCAGCGTCAACCCCGGCGAGGCGGACCTCACCGACATTCACGAGTTTCTCTACGAGGCGAGCGTCGAGCCGATCGAAGTCGCCACCGGAGAATGACCCGCCGCCCCGCCGCGCGAACCAGGTCCGATAGGGGGTCGTGGCGGCGTTCGGGCCGATGCGCTAAACTCCAACCCGATGCCCGACGTATACAGCACCAGTGATCGATCCCCCGGCCAGCGGAAACGCCTGACCGTGAATGCCACCCGTCATCTGCTGCCGATCCTGCTCGTCCTCGGCGCCGGCGCGGCCTGTTCGCGCGAGAGCGAGCCGAGCGGCGACGAGCGCGTTCGGCCGGCCAATACCACAGCGAAGCGCAGCGTCCTGCTCATTAGCGTCTGCTCGGTCCGTGCCGATCACCTCGGCTGCTACGGCTACGCGCGAAAAACCAGCCCGCACATCGACGCGCTGGCCGATGCCGGCGTGCTGTTCGAGTACGCGCTGACCCAGTGGCCCAAGACCGCCCCCGCCTTCTGCTCGATCCACACCGGACTCTATCCGCACACGACGGACGTCATGCGCATCACGCCGCGGCAGCGGCTGGACGATTCGTTCACGACGCTCGCCGAGTGCTTTCGCGCGGCCGGCTATCGCACCGCCGCCTTCGTCTCCACGCCGGCGCTCAACCGCACGCTGAATCTGACGCAGGGGTTCGATGTGTACGAGGAGACGTTTCGCGTCGGGCCGGAGGCGTTCGAGATCACGACGGACTGGGCCATCGACTGGCTCGGCGCCGAGCCCGGCCGCCCCGCTCTGCTCTGGGCGCACTTCAACAACGCCCATGTGCCGTACGTTCCACCTCCAGACCTACGCCCGCTGTTTGTAGACGACGCACACTATGACACCGCCCCGCGCGTCGAGATCACCGCGCCGAACAACGACCTGCCTGTTGCCCCTGACCACCCCTTTGCCGAACAGATTACGCGCGGCGACCTCGGCGGTGTTCATCCCCAGTTCGCCCTCCGCGCCCGGCCCAACGAACGCGCCTACTACGTCGCGCAATACGACGCCGCGATCTACTGGGCCGACCGCTGCATCGGCAAGCTGCTCGACGCGGCGGCCGCGCTGCCGGCGGAGCGCCGACCGATCATCGCCCTCGTCGGCGACCACGGCGAGAGCCTCGGCGAACACAACTACTTTTTCGAGCACGGCCGGCTGCCCTACGACGACGTGCTCCGCGTGCCGCTCCTGCTCCGCCTGCCCGACGACGGCTCCGCAGCGCGCCGCGTGGCGGAGCCCGTCGGCGTCATCGACCTCATGCCGACGCTGCTCGAGCTGGCGCGCGTGCCCGCCTCCGACGGCATCGAGGGCCGCTCGCTCCTCCCGCTGCTCCGCAACGACGAGCCGCGCGGCGACGTGTTTTTCGCCGCCGGCTATCAGCTCGACTTTATCACCGGCCTGCGCCGCGGCAACTGGAAGCTCACCCACGTGCCCAACGAAATGGACCGCCGCATCATGACCGGCAGCGAATACGAGTTGTACGACCTCGCCGTCGATCCCCGCGAGTTGGACAACCTCTACGACCGCTGCCCCGATGTCGCCGCACCGCTCCGCCAGGCGCTGCTCGACTGGAAGTCACCCTGGTGGGAGCGGGCGGTACAGACGATCCCGGGCGGCGCCGCGCCGCAGATCGACGAGCAGACGCTGCAAAAGTTGAAGGAACTCGGCTATCTGAGGGACGACGGATAATGATGGCGACCCTGCACGGACCGCCTCGACAGGGCACGCGGCGCCGCAGCGCGTTGCTGCTTGCTGCGCTTTGCGGTGGCTCTGCGCTTCTGTCCGCGTGCGAACGCAGACAACCGGACGCTGCACCCGCGGCGCGCAGCTACCCTGCGGCGACCGCCGCCGCGCCGAACCTGCTGCTTCTCACCATCGACACCCTCCGCGCCGACCACGTTGGCGCCTACGGCTACGACCGCGCCACTTCGCCGCACATCGACGCGCTCGCCGCGGAGAGCGTTCTCTTCGAGCAGGCCGCCGTGCAGTGGCCCAAGACCAACCCCAGCATGGCCTCCATGCTCAGCGGCACCTACTGCGCGACCAACATGGTCCGCCACTTTTCCGCCCCCGTCGATCGCAAATTGATCATGCTCGCCGAAATGCTCCAGGGCGCCGGATATTACACCACCTCCTTCGTCGCCAACGCCCACCTCGGCCACTTCTTCAACTTCGATCAGGGCTTCGACGAAGTCCACGAGATGTGGGCCAACCGCCAGTATCCGCACCTGGCGAACTTGCGCCCGGCCGGGGTCTTCCCCAACGCCGAAATCACCCGCCAGGTCGAAGCCTGGCTCGACGAGCATCACGACAAGCGCTTCTTCCTCTGGGTCCACCTCCTCGACCCCCACGGACCCTACGAACCGCCCGGCGACCTCGCCGCCCGCTTCCGCGATGACGCGCGCTTCGCGTCCCAACGCCGTGCCGTCCCGCCGCAACTCGTTCCACCCTATCAGCAGCGCCCGGGCGCCGCGGACTACGACCTTGCCGACTTCATCGCCCGCTACGACGCCGAGATCGTCGACTCCGACCGCGCCGTCGGCGCCATTCTCCGCCAGCTCGACGCCCTTGGCCTGCGCGACCGCTCACTCGTCGTCCTCACTTCCGATCACGGCGAGAGCTTCGGCGAACACAAGGACTTCTACTTCGACCACGGCCAATACCTCTATCAGACCTGCCTGCACGTGCCGCTGCTGCTCCGCTGGCCGGGCAAGCTGAATGCCGAGCGCATTCCGGCACCGATCGCTCTCGTCGACCTCGTCCCCACCGTCCTCGACCTCCTCGCCGTCGACGCCGCGCCCTACCTCTCGCAGATTCAGGGTGTTTCATGGCGGCCGCTGCTTGAGCAAAAGCCGACACAGATACGCCCCGTCATCGCCGAAGGGCAGAGCGGCCAGCTCGCCGTCCGCTATGGCAACTGGAAACTCATCCTCGACCCCGGACACGATCCGCAGCCCGGCTCCACCGAAATCTCCCCGCAACTCTTCGATCTCGCCGCCGACCCCGGCGAACGGCACAACGTCGCCGCACAGCACGCCGACGTCGTCGCCCAACTCATCGCCCACCTCGACGCCTTCCGCCACGACCAGCTTCGCTTCATCGGCCGCTTCGAACCGCAGGAGGCCGACCCCAGTCTTTTTCCCGACGCCATCCGCGAGCGCCTGACCCAGCTCGGCTACCTGCGCGACTCGGCGAAATCCGCGAACGAGACCCTACCGCAATGACGATCCGCATGAACAAATCCCGCGCCACCCGCGCCATCGCGCGCGGGTGTGTTGGCCGTCCGGGTGTGCTATTCTCACCGCCATGAACACCTCGATTGAGCGCGATGCCGCCGACTCTGCCGCTGCGCCGCTCCCCGCGCCCGATCGCCCCGCGCACGCCGACCGCCTCTGGCTCGGCACGCTCGTCATCACACTGCTCGTCCTGGCGGCCTACTTCCCCGCCCTCCGCGGCGAGTTCCTCTGGGACGACGACATGTACCTCTCGGCCAACGCCATGATCCCCGCTGCCGACGGCCTCCTCCGCATCTGGACCACGACCGAAAGCCCGCAGTACTACCCCCTGGTCTTCACTACCTTCTGGCTGGAGTACCGCCTCTGGCGGCTCGACACCCTCGGCTACCACCTCGTCAACCTCGCTCTGCATGCCGCCTGCGCCGTGCTCCTCTGGCGCGTCCTTCGCGCGCTCGGCATCCCCGGCTGCTGGTTCGCCGCCGTCCTCTTCGCCCTCCATCCAGTGAACGTCGAGTCCGTCGCCTGGATCACCGAACGAAAAAACGTCCTCTCCGGCGCCTTCGCCCTCCTCTCGGTGCTGCTCTACCTGCGCTATGACCGCTCCGCCCGACCGGCCGCCCTTGCCGCCTCGCTCCTGCTCTTCGCCGCCGCCCTGCTCAGCAAGACCACGACCGTCATGGTCCCCCCCGTCCTCGCCCTCTGCCTCTGGCATCGCCGCACCCTCTGGCAGCGCCGCAATCTCCTCGCCCTCATCCCCTTCTTCGTCATGTCCGCCGTCATGGCCGCCGTTACCATCTGGTACGAGCGCCACCACGTCGGCGCCAAGGGCGATGAGTGGGACGTTGTCCTCCTCGAGCGCGTCTGCCTTTCCGGTCATATCGTCTGGTTTTACTTGGGGAAGCTCCTCGTCCCCCTCAACCTCTCCTTCGTTTACCCGCGCTGGCGGCCCGATCCCCATCTCATCGCCTCGTGGCTACCCCTCCTCGCCGCGCTGGCCGCCGCGCTCGCCATCCTCCTGGCCTGCCGCCTCCCCGGCCGTCGCGCCCTCATCCTCGGCCTCGGCTCCTACGCTGTCTGCCTCTTCCCCGTCCTCGGCTTCTTCGACGTCTACTTCATGCGCTACGCCTCCTGCGCCGACCACTTCGCCTATCTCCCCGCCATGTGCGCCATCCCCCTCTTCGTTGCCGCCGCGCTGCGCGCAATCGGTTCGCGCTGGCACTACAGCCTCTACGCCGACGACCGCAACCCCATTCGCGCCCGCCGCGTCCTTGCTGCCGTCGGGCTCGCCGTCTCCGGCGTACTCACCCAT
>CAZNDQ010000177.1:0-7835 GCA_964571825.1 uncultured Planctomycetales bacterium
GGAATCGCCGCGGCCGGTCAGGGCAAGCGTCGCACTGGGCGATACAGGACTCGAACCTGTGACCTCACGGGTGTGATCCGTGCGCTCTAACCAACTGAGCTAATCGCCCGCGCGTCCCGGCGGAGCTGGTAAAAAGAGGGCTGGCCGCAGAGCGGCGGCCCAGACCATGAACCGCATAGGGACGCAGAAATAGTGTAGCCGGCCGAGAGCAGGGGGCAAGTCCGCTGGGCGAATCCACCCAGCGCGAAGGCCGGGAGCTGTCGGTTGGCGGCGCGCCGAGCGTCAGGGCGACGCAAACAACAGCGGCCGGAACCGCGCGTGGGCGTTATTGCCGGGGAAAGGTCGATGCCGACTGGCAAACGGCGGTTAGCGGCTGGGCACGGCGGGATGCCGCGGCGGAGATTCAGGGCTGGGCGGCCGTCTGCAGCCAGGGCTCATCCGACCCGTCGAGCGTGAACAGCTTGTTGTTGCCGTTGAAGCCGATCACGCCCTCTTCGAGCACCTCGTACCCAAGCGTGCGGTGCGACTCGGAGGAAACGTGGCCGTCGACCCAGAGCACGTTCCCCTTGCCGAGGTGCCGGTCATCTACCGGGCTGGCCGACTGCGGATTGCGGTCCCAGTTGGCCATCTCGCCATTGGCGGCGTCGACGCGCGGCGGGTCAAGGTTAAAGCCCTCATTGCCGTACCGATCGGGGTCGCCGCTGTTGTCGAGGTACGGCTTCCGCGCCGCCCTGGGATACGACCCGGCCGTGCCCATGCTGTCGGCGACGGCGACGCACGCGCCGGGATTGCGCACCTTGGTCATCTTCACCGGCCAGTTTTTGAAGGAAAACGGATTGCCCTCGTTGCGCAGTCGCGAGTTGCCTAGAAACTGGTAGTTATAGCCATATGCTCCGTTTCGCTCATCCGTCCACGAAAGCCGCGCCGGGCAGAGGTACGTCTTGTTGCTGTAATTCTGCTTGTCGCCGGGTTGACCCTCGGGGTCGGTGGTGAGCCGCGTTTCCTGCGGATTGTTGAAAGCGGGCACGCCGACGTAGCCGCCCATCGTGGCCAGAAACGTCGGGCGATACTTCGTGCCGCCGGCGATCTTGACCTGCCAGTTGTAGTCGTCGAGCTTGGGCATGCGGCCGGGCATCAGCTCGTCGCGGTGCTCGACGGCGTACATGACCATGCCCTGCCCGAGGACGTGGAGGTTGTGCAGGCAAATGGTTCGCCGCGCCGAGTTTCGCGCACGGGAGAGTGAGGGGACGAGGATCGAAATCAGCGTGGCGAGGATGCCGACAACGATGAGCAGCTCGACGAGGGTGAAGGCCTGACGGCGTGACAGTGCCGTGCAGGACGAAGGGCGACAACGTGTTCGTTCATCCGGCAAAGGCGGAATCCTGAGCGTGAATTGTGGCTCAGACCCAGTCGGGGCATCTTACCATAGGCTGCGTTGGCGAAGAAAGGAATTTGTCCCGTGTCGGGTTCGTGATATCGGACCCCTGTCCGCCCCAGGTGATGCAACGTCCTACGGTTACATCGGTTATGCGGATTGGCTTCGTCGATCGGCGTTCGGCTGGATCTGCGGGCGAGACCGAGGTGCCTTACGTTCGCGCGCTGGCGCTGCCGCGGGTGGTAAAAGGTTCAGCGGGA
Organism: uncultured Planctomycetales bacterium; assembly: GCA_964571825.1. Taxonomy (GTDB): domain Bacteria; phylum Planctomycetota; class Phycisphaerae; order UBA1845; genus CAZNDQ01. The sequence continues at coordinate 1,636 of CAZNDQ010000177.1, forward strand.
TTCGATGCGTTCCTGGAGCGGACGGACCGGGGTCTGGTGTTTCGTCTGGCCGGGGCGGGACGACCCGGTCCGATCGGGGTGGATTTCGTAGAGCGGGTGTCGATCGCCCGCGGTGGCTCCGGCGGCGGGCGGGAGCTGCTCGCGCGCGCCGTGGGGGCGCGGCACGGCCGGCGGCCGATGGTTGTGGATGCGACGGCAGGGCTCGGGCGTGACGCCGCGATGCTGGCGCGATTCGGCTGCAAGGTGACGGCGATCGAACGGTCGCCGATCGTGGTGGCGCTGCTGCGCGACGGCCAAGAGCGTGCGCTGGCGCACGAAAAAACGCAGCCGGCGCTGCGTGACCGGTTGGCCATTGTGCAGGCGGATGCCCGGAGGTGGCTGTCCTCGCTGGCGGAAGGCGAACGGCCGGACGTCGTCTATCTCGATCCGATGTACACGGAACCTGGGCGCGGCTCAGCCGCGGCGCGAAAGGAGTTGCAGATCCTGAGGCGTCTGCTGGGCAACGATGAGGACGCAGGCGAATTGTTCACTGTGGCCATGCGCGTGGCCGGGGAGCGCGTCGTCGTCAAGCGGCAACAGCACGCCCCGCCGCTGGGGGGCCCGCCGTCGATCACCTTCACCGGCCGCAGCACGCGATACGACGTTTACCTGCGGATCGACGCCGACAGGATGACGGACGGCGAGCGCGGCTAATGCGCCGCGGTTGGGGCCTCGGGCGAGGCGTTGCGGCGCAATGCACGTTCGACCATGCCGTCGGCGATCAGCGCGTCGGCGACCAGCCGCGCGAACAGTTCGTCGCCGCGGTCGGTCTTGTGGCCGAAGTCACCCGGAACGAAATTCTCCGCCTCGCGCGGATACGTATTCGCCAGATCGACCACCAGACAGCCGTGCCGCCGCGCGACGCGCCGCATGCAGTCGTTGTTCGCCTTCATCGCATGGAACAACCCTGCCGGCGTCAGCCGCCCCTGAAAGATCTTGTGCGGCACGGCATCGACTTTGCTCAAGGCGGCGGGGTCATCGTCCGGGGGAAGTCTCGTGGCCATCGTGATGAACACGGGCTCGATGCCGCGCGGTTTCGACAGAAATACGAGCGACTCCATATTGCGTTCATAGATCGCCAGGGCGCGCGGCGGAAGTTCTTCGAGCGTTCCCGGCGGCTCAGCACGCTTGCGCATGACCTCTGCCGCGTAGCGATAGATCCGGACGAGAGCCAGGCGGTACCAGAACGGTTTTTGTGTCTGTGCGTTGGCCTTGCGGCGATGCGAGTAGTCCGCCTGGAAGCCGGGGTCGGTCGCGGCGGCGATCTCGTTCCAACCCTCGTGGAAGATGACGACGTCGGGTGTGCGATCAATGGCACGGAGCATGAAGGTATGTAACGCCTCGGCGCTGTTATAGCCGGCGGCAGCGTAGTTGAGCACCTCGACGCGATCGGTGCTGTAATGTTCGTTCAGCATCCGCTGGAGTTGCAGGGGCCAGGTGTGCGCGTCATCGCTGACGAGGATGCTGAATGTGGTTGATCCGCCGAGACAGACAATACGCACGTTTCCCGGAGGTTTCTCGTACGGCTGGTCGGGGCCGCGCGTGCCCCAGCGGTTAATGTGAATGATGGCGTTGCGGCTCTCGATGTGCGAATCGGGCACGAGCTGATAGGCGGTGTACGGGTGGGGCATGTAGAGCTTATCACCCTTGTCCATGTCGCCCATGAAGTTCCACGAGCCGCGCGTGACGAAATAGGCGACACGAAGACCGCCCTCGGCCAGTGCAGCAAGCAGAAGCAGCGCGATGAGCGCGAAAAGGAGCTTGCGGCGGCGCGGCGGGCCCGGCTCGACCGCGCCTGATGATGGTGCGGCGTGCTGCGGCTGATTCGAGTCGGCAGACAATGTGGACATCAGCATATCCCGATCTGGCGCATGCGCCGCGGCGAAATCCTACAGGCGGGCGACGCGTCGGCCAAGCGAACGGGCAGCATAGAGGCCGAGGACCACGCACGGCGCGAGCCGACGAGCAGTCCTCGCGCGGCAGGTGCGGCGCGAACGGCTTGTGAGGAGGGGGGCGGTGGCGTAGATTGGCGGAGGGCGATTCGGGGACACCCGGCGGTCCATTCGGCCGATACATAGCACTATAATTCGCCGGGGCCAGACCCGGCGCCCCGAACGCGATCCGCGAGCAACACGATGTCAGCCGTTCTGAGCGAGACGCTCCGCATCCTCAACGAGATGTCGGTCTATCTGCTGATCGGCTTTCTCTTCGCCGGGCTGCTGCACGTTGCGATGCAGCGCTGGCAGAACCTGACGCGGCTGCTCGCCGGCAATAACGTGCGTTCGGTCGTGCTCTCGGCGCTGTTTGGTGCGCCGCTCCCGGTCTGTTCGTGCGGTGTGCTTCCCGCGGCGCTGGCGTTACGCAAGAACGGCGCGAGCAAGGGTGCGGCGACCTCGTTTCTCATTTCGACGCCCGAAACGGACATCGTCTCGATTCTGCTGACGTATACGCTGCTCGGCCCGCTGATGGCGGTGATCCGGCCGGTAACGGCGGTGCTGACGGCCATCACGGCAGGCGTGCTGGTGAACATCAACGAGCGCCGGCACCCGGAGGTCGCCCCGGGCGAAGCGGCCGGTGACGCATCAGCCTGTACCGACGAATGCGGCGCGGACCACGCATACATTGAGATTTCGGGACCGCCCGCGGCCGGCGCGCGGCGCCACTGGGTGGTACGGTCGCTGCACTACGGCTTCGTCGAGTTCTTCGACGACATCATCGGCTGGGTCGTTTTCGGCGTGGTGGTCGGCGGACTGATCACGGCGCTGATCCCCGCCGATCTGCTCGCCGGGCGGGCGGGCGGCTCGCTGCTGACGATGCTGCTGATGCTCGTCATCGGCATTCCGATGTACATCTGTGCCGCGGCGTCGACGCCGATCGCCGCGGGACTGATCGCGGTCGGGCTGAGCCCCGGCGCAGCGCTGATCTTCCTGCTGGCCGGGCCGGCGGCCTCGATCGCGAGCATCACGGTCGTGACACGCTTCATGGGTCGCCGCACGGTCATCACCTATCTGGCGACCATTGCCGCCTTCAGCCTCGCCGCAGGATTGCTGCTCAACTGGCTGATCGCCGCCGGCTCCTCGCCGTTGATCGCGCGGGCGACGGCGCCGGGCGGCGCGACGTTTCCGCCGGCCGTCAATTCCGCCGCCTCCGCCCTGCTTGTGCTGCTCTCCCTTGTCAGCTTCTACCGCACGCGCATGGCGATCTGGTGGACGCAGCGTCTCAACGCACTGCTCGGCACGCACCTCTCGCCGCGTGCGGTGAGGGTGATGGTTGGCACGGCGGCGCTGCTGCTGTACGTCGGCAGCGGGTTCTTCGTTGTCGGCCCCGGTGAGCGCGGCATGGTGCGGCGCTTCGGCCGGCTGACCGCGGCCAACCTCGCCCCCGGGCTGCATTACGCCTGGCCGGCGCCGCTCGGGCGCGCCGACATTGTCGGCGTCCGCGAGGTGCGCCGCATCGAACTGGGCCTGCGCACCAGCCGTCTGCAGGACCACTCGGCCGAGCGCTCCGCGACCTTCCGCGCACCGTACAGCGAAGAGTCACAGATGCTCAGCGGCACGGAAGACCTGATCGACATCAAGTGGGTCGTGCAGTACCGAGTCGCGGAAGACGGGCTGCGCGACTATCTCTACGGCCTTGAAGATGCCGAGCAACTGCTGCGCAATCTCGCGGAGTCCGCGATCCGCGAGGTGATCGCCGGGCGTTCGATCGATACGCTGCTTACTAGCGACCGCGACTGGATCGAGCGGACGGTACGCGATGAGCTGCTCCAGCCGGCACTCGAAGCGAGCGGAACCGGTCTCCGCGTGGTGCACGTGGCGCTGCTGGACGTACACGCGCCGCCCGAGGTGCACGAGGCATTTCGCGACGTGGCCAGCGCGGACGAGGACCGCATCACGCGGATGAACGAAGCACAGGAATACGAAGAACGGATTCTCCCGGCAGCGCGCGGCGAGGCGGCCGCCAAACACAGCGCTGCCCGGGGAGACGCGACAGCGTGGACGAAGACGGCAACGGGACTTGCGGTCGCGTTCAACCTGCGCGTTGACGCCTACCGCGAAGCGCGGGAAGTCACGCGGCTGCGGATGTTCTTCGAATCGATCGACCGCGTCCTCCCGAAACTGCGAAAGTACATCCGCCCGCCGGCGGGCGGTGAAAACGAACTCGATCTGTGGTTGATGCGGGGCAAGGGCGGGCGGACGCAGCAGATGCCGCCGATGTTCGACGATATCCGCTAGCCCGCCGGAGACAACGCGCATGCGAAAGTACGTCTGGCTCCTGCTGTTCGTGATTGTACTGCTCGGCACCTGGTCGGCGTGTTTCACGGTGGACGAAACCGAGTACGCGATCGTCACGCGCTTCGGAGCGCCGGCCCGCGAAATCAAGGCGCCCGGGCTCTACTTCAAACTGCCGGCGCCGATCGACCGGGCGCTCAAGCTCGACCACCGGCTGCTGGTCTACGACCTGCCGGAGCGCAACGAGCCGCCGCGCGAATTCCTCACCCACGACAAAAAGAACATCGAAGTCTCCGCCTACGCCTGTTGGCGCATCGACAAGCCGCTGCGTTTCCTCGAAACCGTCCGCGACCGCGGCGGCGCCGAGGCCCGTCTCGGCGACGTCATCACCAGCGAACTGGGCAAGACGCTCAGCACCAACGACCTCTCGGCGCTCATCTCGACGAAACCCGAGGAGATGCGACTGCACGAAGTGATGTCCGAAATCAAGTCCGCCTGCGCCGCGCGCGTCGGCGAGGAATACGGTGTGGAGATCGTCGACTTCCGCATCAAGCGGATCAACTTCCCGGAGCAGAACCGCCGCAGCGTCTTTGACCGGATGCGCGCCGAGCGCAAGCGCATCGCCACGCGGCACCGCAGCGAGGGGGAGGAACTGGCAACCAAGATCCGCGCCGAAGCGGACCGCAAGCGGGCCGAGTTGCTCTCCGACGCCGAGCGGCAGGCGACCGAGGTCAGAGGCCGCGCCGAGGCCGAGGCGATGCGCATCGCCAACGAAGCCCATACCCGAGATCCGGAGTTCTACGAGTTCCTCCGCTCGCTTCAGTCTTACGAGACGTCGTTGCGCGAGGGCACAACGCTGGTGCTGCCTGCTGACTCCGAGTACCTCAAGTGGATGAACCCGGCCGCGTTCATGCCGTCCGCGCCCGGGCGCTCGCCGGTGCTGGCCCGGCCGACCCCCGTTTCCCCCGACGGCGGAGCAGGCGGACAATGACAGGCGGTACATTGCAGAGCGCATACCGCAGTCGCACGCCCGCCCGTCTGGCCGGCGCCCTCGCGCTGCTGCTGCTCATCGCCTGGTTCAGCACCGGCGTCTACACCGTTGCGCCCGACGAGTTGGGCCTGGTACGGAGATTCGGACGGCTGGTTGCTGATCGCGTCCCCGCCGGGATGCACTTCGCTCTGCCGTGGCCGATTGACCGCGTCGAGACGCCGCGCGTCACGGACGTCAAGCGCATCGAGGTCGGCTGGCGTTCGCTCGGCGAGTTGTCGTCGGAGCCGCGCCGGTCGGACATGCTCACCGGCGACGAAAACATCCTCAAGGTGATGATGATGGTGCAGTACAAGGTGAGCGACCCGGCCGCCTTTCGCTTTCGCACCGACGCACCGCACTGGCTGGTCGAGCGCGCCGTCGAGTCCGCTTTGGCGGCCAAGCTCGCCTCGATGCCCGTCGACGACGTGCTCACCGCCGCCAAGGGTGAGATCCACCGCGATACGCTTCAGGCGGCGCAGGAACTTCTTGATGCATATGATTGTGGCATCCGCCTGCTGAACGCCGACTTGCAGCAGGTCGACCCGCCCTTCCCCGTCAGCGACGCCTTCAAGGACGTCGCCAGCGCCGGCCGCGACAGCCAGCGCGCAATCGACGACGCGATGGGCTATGAAAGCTCCGTCCTCAACAGCGCGCGCGGCGAACACCAGCAGATTCTCAGCCGCGCGCAGAGCAGCGCCAAGGAAACGGTGGACCGCGCGCTCGGCGAGGCCTCGCGCTTCCTCGCCCTGCTCAAGGAGTATCGTGAGGCGCCCGACGTGACGCGCGCCCGCCTCTACCTCGACACGATGGAGCGCACCCTGGCCGGCATGCAAATCGTCATCCCCGACGGAAACCGCATCACAATTGTCGACCAGCCGGCGAACTGATCGCACGCAGCG
>CAZNDQ010000178.1:0-2914 GCA_964571825.1 uncultured Planctomycetales bacterium
GGAACGTGGTGAACGTGATCCTGGTGGACTTTCGCGCGGCGGACACGCTGGGCGCGATCGGGGTGCGGGCGACGGCGGGGGTGGGGGTGTACGCGCTGCTGAAGAGGCGGCGCGGCGGGCGGCGTGCGAGGAGGGGGCCGTCATGACGTCAGTGATTCTGCGGACGACGGCGCGGATGCTGCACCCGGTGCTGCTGTTGACGGCGATTTTTCTGCTGCTGCGCGGGCATAACGAGCCGGGCGGCGGGTTTTCGGGGGGGCTGGTGGGCGCGGCGGCGTTTGCGCTGCAGGGGCTGGCGTATGACTGGCGTCAGGCGCGGCGGGCGCTGGTGCTCGAGCCGCACATGCTGGTGGGTGCCGGGGTGCTGTCGGGCTTGGGGGGGGGGCTGGTGGGGGTGGGGTTAAAGGGGGCGTTACTGGCGGGGGTGTGGACGAGCATCCCGCTGCCGGGGCTGGGCGAGTTGACGATCGGGACGCCGCTGGTGTTCGACGTGGGCGTGTTTCTGGTGGTGATCGGCATGACGATGATGATCATCTTCGCGCTGCTGGAGGAGGAGGCATGATCGTCCTGCTGGCCGTGGTGGTGGGAGGGCTGTATGCGTGCGGGCTGTACCTGATGGGCCGGCGGAGCATCGTGAAGCTGGTGTTGGGGCTTTCGCTCCTGGGTCACGCGAGCAATCTGCTGATTTTCTCGGCCGGGGGGCTGACGCGCGGCCGGCCGCCGCTGCTGCGCGCGGACCAGACGACGCTGACGGCGCCGTACGCCGACCCGCTGCCGCAGGCGCTGATCCTCACGGCGATCGTGATCAGCTTCGGGGTGTTGTCGTTCGCGTTGGTGCTGGTGCATCGGACGTATTCGACCGTGGGGTCGGATGACCTGGACCGGATTAGGTCGACGGAAGGTTAGCCGTGCTGCTGGTTCTGCCGCTGATGATACCGTTGAGCGCGGCCGCGGGATGCCTGCTGGCGTGGCGGAGCCGGGCTGCGCAGCGGTGGATCGGGCTGGGCGGGGCGGCGGGGCTGCTGATTGCGGCGGCGGCGCTGCTGCTGCGGGTGTGGCGCGGCGGCGTGGTGGCGGTGCAGATGGGGAGCTGGCCGGCGCCATACGGCATCACGCTGGTGGCGGACACCTTCAGCGCGTTGATGGTGTTGCTGGCGGGGGTCATCGGTCTGGCGGTGGGGATCTATTCGCTGGCGTCGATTGACGCGCGGCGGGAAATCTTCAGCTACTACTCGATGCTGAACGTGCTGCTGCTGGGGGTGTGCGGGGCGTTTCTGACGGGGGACGTGTTTAACCTGTACGTGTGGTTCGAGGTGATGCTGATCGCGTCGTTCGTGCTGCTGGCGCTGGGCGGGGAGCGGGCGCAGATGGAAGGGGCGCTCAAGTACGTGACGCTGAATCTCGTGTCTTCGGCGGTGCTGCTGGCGGCGGTGGGGATTCTGTACGGGCTCACCGGGACGCTGAACCTGGCGGATTTGTCGGTGCGCCTGGGGGCGGGCGCAGTGTCGGGCGTGGCGTCGGCGGTGGCGATGATGTTTTTCGTGGCGTTCGGGATCAAGGCGGCGGTGTTTCCGCTGTTTTTCTGGCTGCCGGCGTCGTACCACACGCCGCCGGCGGCGGTGTCGGCGGTGTTTGCGGGTCTGCTGACGAAGGTAGGCGTGTACGCGATGATCCGCGTGTTCACGCTGCTGTTCGGGCGGGAGACGCTGGACGTCCACGGACTGATCACGGTGGTGGCCGGGCTGACGATGGTGACGGGGGTGCTGGGGGCGGCGGCGCAGAGCGATTTCCGGCGCATCCTGTCGTTTCACATCATCAGTCAGATCGGCTACATGATCATGGGGCTCGGGTTGTATTCGGCGGCGGCGCTTGCCGGGTCGGTGTTTTACATTGCGCATCACATTATTGTGAAGACGAACCTGTTCCTCGTGAGCGGGATCGCGGCGCGGCTGCGCGGGAGTTATGAGCTGGGCCGGCTGGGCGGGCTGCGGCGCGATGTTCCGCTGTTGGCGCTGCTGTTCATGATTCCGGCGATGTCGCTGGCGGGGGTGCCGCCGCTGTCGGGTTTTTTTGCGAAACTGGCGCTGATCCGGGCCGGGCTGGAGATCGGGCAGTACGCGATCGTGGCGACGGCGCTGGTCGTGGGGCTGCTGACGCTGTACTCGATGACGAAGATCTGGAACGAGGCGTTCTGGAAGTCGGATGCGCGCGGGGAGGCGGCACCGGATCCGGGCGAGAAGTCGAGCGTGCGGCTGATGCTGGCGCCAGTGGTGGTGCTGGCGCTGATCACGGTGGGGATCGGCGCAGCGCCGGGGCTGCTGCTGGAGCTGTCGATGCGCGCGGCGGGCGAGCTGCTGGATCCGGCGGCCTATCGCGCAGCGGTGCTGGGGGATAGCGCATGACGGCGTTTGTCTGGATTTTCATGCTGTCGCTGATGTGGGCGGTGATGACGGGGGAGTTCACGCTGACCAATTTCGGCGCGGGGTTCGTAGTGGGGTACGTGGTGCTTTTTTCGGCGCGGCACATCGTGGGCGTCGCGCCGGTGCTGGCGAAGCTGCCGCAGTTTGTCTCGTTCTGCCTGTTTTTTGGCTGGGAACTCGTGGTGGCGAACCTGCGGGTGGCGCATGACGTGGTGACGCCGAGGTACCGGATGCGTCCGGGGATCATCGCGGTGCCGCTGGCGGCGCGGACGGACGTGGAGATCACGTCGCTGGCGAATCTGATCAGCCTGACGCCGGGGACGTTGAGCCTGGACGTATCGAGCGACCGCAAGGTGCTGTACGTGTATGCGATGTTCGTGCACGACCGGGAGCAACTGGTGCGGGAGATCAAGGACAAACTGGAGCGACGGCTGCTGGAGCTGCTGCGATGAGCGAGACGCTGAGTCCGGCGCTGGGCGTGGTGGTTTCGTCGG
>CAZNDQ010000178.1:2924-7027 GCA_964571825.1 uncultured Planctomycetales bacterium
ACTGGTCCTGGTGTTGTGGCGGCTGGTGAGCGGTCCGAGTCTGCCGGACCGGGTGATGGCGCTCGATCTGATGGCGATGGTGGTGGTCGGCGTGGTGGCGGTGCTGACGATCGCGTCGGAGCGGAGCGAGGTGCTGCACGCGGCGATGGTGCTGGCGCTGGTGTCGTTTCTGGGGACGATCGCCTTTGCGCGGTACGTGGAAAAGCGGGGTGCGCCGTGAAGGACGTGGTGACGTGCGGGCTGCTCGTGCTGGGGACGGCGTTCATGGCGCTGGGGACGGTGGGTCTGGTGCGGATGCCGGACCTGTTCTCGCGTATGCAGGCGACGACGAAGTCGGCGACGCTGGGGATCGGGTGCCTGCTGGCGGCGTCGGCGGTCCACTTCGGACAGACGGGGGTGTCGATGAAGGCACTGCTGGTCATCGTGTTCTACTTTCTGACGGCGCCTGTGGCAGCGCACATGATCGGGCGGGCGGCGTACCGGATCGGCGTGCCGTTGTGGCCGGGGACGCGCGTGGACGAGATGGCGGGTCGGTTCGACGCGGAGTCGCACACGCTGGCGAGCTGCAAGGATCGCGAGACGCCTGTGAGCGATCGTCCGAATACGTAAACGCACTTGAGATGCGCGGCGCTGTCGATTTCGCGGCGATCGTCGTCGATTTTCGTTGCCGGTGTGCGCGGCGCGGCTTAGAATCGAACGTCGGCGAGGACGAGGATTCGGTCGGGTTCACATCTCCTGCCGATCGGCGAGCGGGACGTAGCAACGGAGAGCGGGCGATGGTGTCGTTCGAGAAAATGGGCGTGTATCTGAACGGCGAGCCGGGCGACGACGAGGCGCTGGCGTTCGCGGGTCGGCTGGCGCAGTTTGCCCAGACGCGGTCGCTGCTCTGCGTGCACGTGCGCGGCGTGGAGGACGTGCCGATCGGTCCGGAGCCGGACGAAGAGGAGGTGCGCAAGCACGTGCTGGGGTCGCTGCCCGGGGCGGTGGCGGCAATCTGTACGGTCGAGGTGCACCGCGACACGGGGATCCGGCACATCCTGAAACACGCGCGGGACTTGTCGCTGGACCTGATCGTGGTGGGGCGGCGGTTGCCGCACGATCAGCGGGCGGTGGGGTCGGCGTTCATCCGGCTGGCGCGGAAGGCGCCGTGTTCGGTGCTGGTGGTGCCGGACCAGGCGCGGGCGCACTTTGCACGGGTGGTGGCGACATCGGACGGCTCGGAGCACTCGAAGCTGGCGCTGCGGGGGGCGCTGGAGATCGCGCGGGCGAGCGGCGAGCCGCATCCGCAGGTGATCGTACAGACCATTTACACCGTCGGCTACGGATATCGGTATTCGGGGTTGAGCTTTGCGGACGCGGTCCGGCAGAAGGAGGAGGTCTACCGGCAGAAAATGGACGCACTGATCGCGGCAGAGGATTGCAGCGGGGTGGAGTTCGAGTCGGTGCTGATGTGCTCGCCGGACCCGTGCGCCGCGGTGTTTGACGTGGTGTCGGCGCGGCACTTCGACCTGATCACGGTGGGAAGCCGGGGCAAGTCGGCGACGGCGGCCGCGCTGCTGGGCTCGTTCGCGGAGCGGCTGCTGACGTATGCGCCGGTGCCGGTACTGGTGGTGAAGCAGAAAGGCGAGACGCTGCGGTTTCTGGACGCATTCCTGGGGAACTGAGTCGGACTCTTCCGCGGTGCGGTTGCCTGGTGGGGAACGGTGCCCGGCGATTCACGCGCCGTTGAGCGGGTCGATGCGCGTGACGTGCACGGGGTTGCAGTGGGCAAAGTTCTCGAACACGTCTACTCCGCCGCGCTGCAAGCCAATGATGAGTTCGCTACGGCCGAGGAGGACCATCTCCGGGTGCCGAACGTCGTGGTGCGCTCCATCGCTCACGAAGATACGGAATGGCTGGAAGGGCTGCCTGCGCACGTGATCTTGAATGTCATTCGGCCTCATGCTGTTCATTATACGATATAGACTTGCGCGGACTTCAAGCCGCCGACCGCGCTCTCATCGCGGCAGTTGCGTCATCTGACGGTCCTGGATGCGGGCGAGGAGGAGCTGCGCGGTGATGGCGCCGCAGAGGGCGAGGAACATGTCCCACTGGGCGTCCCAGACGTCGCCCTGCATACCGAGGAACGCGACGGAACCGTCGGCCGAGACGACGGCGGTAAACCACTCGACGAGTTCGTAGAGGGCGCTGATGGCGAGGCAGAGCGCGGTGACGAAGGTGAAGAGCCACTTGCCGGGCCGCAGGGGCGAGGTGCGGAGGATAAGTTCGCGGGCGATGAGGGCGGGGACGAAGCCCTGGAAGAAGTGGCCGACGCGGTCGTAGGGGTTGCGCGCGAAGTCGAAGGTGTCGCGCAGCCAGAAGCCGAGGGGCACCTCGGCGTAGGTGTAGTGTCCGCCGACGATGAGGATGAGAGAGAAGAACCACGCGCCGACATAGGTGAGTGTGGTGAAGCGAAAGCGGCGGTAAACGGCGAGGAAGATCAGGGCGCCGACGACGGCGGGGGTGACCTCGAGGACCCAGACGAAGCGGCCGCGCGGGTTGATCCCCGACCAGACAAGCAGTGCGGCGGCAGAGAGCAGCAGGGCAAGGTGGATGCGCGCGGCGCGAGTCCCGGCCGCGCCGGCGGCGACTGCGGCGGTCCGTGTTCGCGCTGCATCGAGGGGCTGCGCATCACTCATATCGTGATCCAGCGACGACAATTGGCGCGAGGCCCGTCGCTTCGGGCACCCGAACGTGCACCAGCATGACGAACTTGGCGCAATCGGCAAGTCGCCGGGAAATGCAGGGCGGCGGTTGCGGCGTCAATCGACGGGCGGTGGGGCGAAGCGGTCGGCGGAGGAGACGTGCCGGCCGTTGACGAAGTCGGGCCAGGTCATGGCGCGGCCGCCGGCGGGCTTGATCTCGACGACGCGGACGGAGCCGTCGGCACAGCGGATGCGCAGATCCGGGCGCAGGCTTCCCGGCGGGCCGACGTCGGACGGCGCCGCACCGCGCACAGCGTCGGATGCGGAGTCGGGGTCGTCGGCGTCGGTGGCGCGGAGGAGGGTAACGAGTTCGGCACGGCCGGTCTGAGCCGAGATGAATTGAGCGGTGGCGCCGGGCCAGGGGGACATGGCGCGGATGCGGAGGGCGACCTCGCGCGCAGGGCGGGAAAAGTCGAGAACGCCGTCGCGCTTGGAGAGCTTGGGCGCGCGGCAGGCGAGTGCATCATCCTGGGGCGTGCCGGGCGGCTCATCATGCGCCTCGAAAAGGCGGAGGGCGTCGAGGACGGCGCGGGGGCCGAGGGTGGCGAGGCGGTCGTGGAGTTCGCCGCAGGTTTCGAGCGGCAGGATTTCGGTGCGGGCCTGAGTGAGGATGGTGCCGGCGTCCATGCGCGCGGAGAGGCGAAAGACGGTGACGCCGGTTTCAGATTCGCCGGCGAGGAGGGCGTGGTGGATCGGCGCCGCTCCGCGAAAGCGCGGGAGCAGCGACGCATGAAGGTTGATGCAGCCGCGCGGCAGTCCGGCGAGGAGGTCGGGGCCGAGCTTCTGCCCGAAGGCGACGACGACGCCGAGGCTTGCGCCGCGTGCGAGCAAATCGGCGACGACGGCCGGATCGTTGATGTTTTCGACGGGCAGGACAGGCAGGTTGTTTGCAGCGGCAAGGGCCCGGATAGGGGTGGGGGTTTCCTTGCGGCCGCGCCCGGCGCCGCGGTCGGGCTGGGTGACGACGCAGGCGACGTCGTGCCCGGCCTCGAGCAGCGCCCGCAGCGTCGGTACGCCGAAGGTCCCGGAACCGAAGTAGATGAGACGCATGTGTTCGCGCTGCTCCTGACGGGGAAGGATAGCGGCGGGCGCGGGAAAGTACGATTCAGCGGCGGCGCGTGGGTTTTGCGGGGCGTCGAGGGCGCGGCTGTCGCGCCGCCCAGGCTTCGTCGAGTTCGCGCAGGGCGCGGCGGTTGGTCAGTTTGGCGGCGGGGGACATGTAGTCGAGGATGAGCCGGCCGTTGAGGTGGTCGGTTTCATGCTGCCAGATGCGGGCGACGAGCCCCTCGGCCTGCATCTCGAACGGCTTGCCGTGCAGGTCGAAGGCGCGGAGGCGGACTGATTCGGCGCGGCGGACCT
>CAZNDQ010000178.1:7037-7818 GCA_964571825.1 uncultured Planctomycetales bacterium
GCCGGGGGGGGAGAGGCAGCCCTCTTCCGCTTCGGCCTGGCCGACGAGGTCGAGGAGTTCGGGGTTGATGACGACGAAGGTGTCGTCGGGCTCTCCGGTGGCGTTGGTGACGAAGAGTCGCAGGGGGAGCCCCACCTGTGGCGCGGCGAGTCCGACGCCGCGGTGTTCGTTCATCAGTTCGATCATTCGGGCGGCGAGGCGCGCGAGGGCGGGATCGAAGTTGGCGACGGGCGCGGCGCGGCGGCGCAGGAGGGGGTCGGGATGGTAGAGCACGCGGAGTGCCGCGATATCCACACCGTCGAGCTTCATGGGCGGTGTTCTCCCGCAACGTGCGGCCGGGACGGCTCAACCTTGACACCCCGTCGGCGCCGGATACGATTGCTTTATTCGGCGTCGTCCCGCCCTTCAGACGGGGCGCCACGGCAGTCCGTCGGGAAGTGCCCCCTTCCGGCATCCATGATACCCGAACGCAAGAGCCTGGTGTAGATGGCGAGTTCACCCGAATCGTCCGGCGGCGGCAAGGTTACGTTTACGGACCAGCAGAAGAAGCAGGCCCGGACGTTCTTTCAGCGCGCCCGGGAGGTGGCGGCGGGTCGGAATTACGACTATGCGATCGACATGTTCATCGAGGGTCTGGGGCACTGGCCGGAGGCGGTGGAGGAGGGGCACCAGCAGCTCCGGCTGGTGGCGATGCAGCGGCGCGAGGCCGGGGGGAAAAAGCCCGGGAGGATGGAGGCGATGAAGCGCACGAGGATGGGCAAAGATGCGCCCAAGTCGATGC
>CAZNDQ010000179.1:0-7799 GCA_964571825.1 uncultured Planctomycetales bacterium
CCCGCTCGCCTGCGCCGTTGCCCGCACCGCCATCCGCACGCTCGTCGAGGAGAAACTCGCAGACCGCGCCGCCGAACTCGGCGCCATCCTCATCGAAAAGCTCCGCGCCCTGCGCCATCCGAAGATCAAAGAGGTCCGCGGCCGCGGGCTTCTCATCGGCATCGAGATTCACCGCGAGGCCGGTGACGCCCACCACTACTGCGAGTTGCTCAAGGACGAGGGCGTTCTCTGCAAGGAAACCGTCGAACAGGTCATTCGCTTCGCCCCGCCCCTCATCGTCCAGCAGGCCGACCTCGACCTGGCCGTTGGCGCTCTCCGCAAAGTGCTCGGATAGTCGCCGCACGCCGCGCCGCCGGGCCCGTGTCTCGCTCCCCTCGAGCGCAAAAAAGCAGCCGGGGCGCGCTTCCGCACGCCCCGGCCTTGAGCCCAACCTGTCATGGTGGTCGGCGCGGCCCCCGCTCGCGCCCACCGACTACCGACGCCGTCGCAACATCGCCAGCGCACCGCCCATCGCCAGCAGCGCCAGCGAACCCGGTTCCGGCACGCCCAGCCGCAGCACAGCCTGAATGCTCGTCCCGCCGCCCACAGGCTCCATGTCCACGTGAACGTAGACGAACGTATCTTCCGCGTACGACAATCCCGGCCCGATGATGCCGCTGGCGTTGAAGTCCGTCACCACGTAATCGCCGAACCCGTCCATGTCGATGTCGATCTCCTCGAAGATCGACAACAGCCGCACCGAGTTCGAATCCATCGCCGAGGCATCGCTGCTGTAGAACAGGTGCTCCTGCGCCGACCCGCCAGTGCCCCAGCCCCAGATAAACACAGCCTGGTCGTCGTTGTTCAGGCTCGCCGCCCGCACGGCCGCACCGCTGGCGATTGTGATGCTGTCAATGGTGCTGCCTTCGCGAATCAGCAGATCGCCGTTGTACGCCAGGAAATTGTCCGTCGCAGTCGGGCCGCTCGTGTCGCCCGAGAACAGGTAATTCCCGCTGTCGTTGATGCTCGGCGTATCGAACCCCGCCCAGTTCTCCCCGCTCCCGTCGCCGATCGCCGTCCCCTCCTGATACAGCAGCGACCCGTTGACGTACACGTGCTCGTCATTCGCCGTCGATCCCGTTACCATCGTCACAAAGTGAATATGGTTCGCGTTGTTGTCGGAAATCCAGAAATCGAAGTTGCTCGCCGACGTGCTCACCGTCTTTCCGTCGATGATGTCCCCGCCGCTGAACACGGCCGTGATCGAGTTCGGATCAGTCGGATCCGTCGCCTTGAGCAGGTGACGGTTCGACGACGAGCCGCCCGATGTCGCCGACGAACCACCCATCCAGTACGCTGTGCCGTTCGGCGTCATCTGCGGCCGGCTGTTGAACGTGCTGAACCGACCCGGCAACGCGCCGATCGCGTCCGTCCCCCGCAGAAGCGTTCCGCCGTGCGTGTACACCGCATCCTCACCGTTCACTGACGGGCTGTAGATGAAACCGCCCGTGTTGCTGATTCCCATGTTGCTTTCGCCGCCGACCAACGTATCCGGTGCGGCATCCGCGCTGTTGAAGATGAAGCCCGTGTCGTACCAGATGCCGCGCGTGCTGTCGTCAAACGACGCGACGAAGCCGACTTTGCCGTCGCCGTTGGTATACGGCGTGTTTACGGTGCTGACCGTCCGGCCCCCGTGCATGTCGCCTCCCTTGACGATCACCACCGCCGGCACGGCCGCCTGTGCCAGCCCGCACACGGCGAACAACACCACTGCCGCCGCCCCCAGTCGATACCATCTCTGCCTGCTGATCATCAGCTTTCCTCCTCCTCTTGCGGGTGCCTTGCACAACCGCGTGCTCGCCGCGCCACGTCGCCCGCGGCAGACGTGCCATCACGACGAGGATACACCCCGGTTGGTTGGACTCGCTCTCTCTTCCCATGGGCTTTAATCGACGCCGACGCGTGACGGGTGCTCGGCCGGCGCCCTGTCGAACGCCGCCCGAGGCCGGGCCGTCCGACAGGATCGACTCTTAAGATACCCAATCACAACCGGCGGTTCAAGGAAAACAGCCCGGTTTCCTACACCCATCTTGAATCCGCGTCGGTCAACCTGCTAGACTGCATTCCGCAATCGGGGCCGCGAATCGGCGTCCTGCCTCGCCTCTCCGGCCCGCTCGCACCCGCTGAACCCTGGCTGGGTGCAGCCCGCCAACGTGCCCCGCCCTCGGAGGAAAACACCATGCGAACCGCGATCTGCCCGCTCTGGACCGTTCCCGCAATCGCTACCTGCCTCGGCTTTGTCCCGCAGTCGGCACGCGCCCAGGACCCACTCGTCGTCTTCGCCTTCGACCAGACGCTCGACATCATCATTCGCATCGAGGACATCAACGGCGATGGTGACACCCTCGACCCCGGCGAGGTCACCCGCTTCTTCGACGACACCGTCCCCGTCACCGGCACCGAAAACAGCCAGGGCCTTTACGCCCTCGACCCCTGGACGCTGCTGGCCACCGACAACTTCGTCCCCGACAACGTCATCCTGCTCCGCGATCTCGACCGCAACGGCGACGCCTTCGGCCCTGCCGAAAGTTCCGTCTGGTTCGACGGCCTGCTCCCCGGCGGCTACACGCTCACCAACCCCGTCTGCCTCTCGCGCGGGCCCGGCGACGCTTTCTACATGATCGACAACAACACGCTCGACACCGCCAATCCCGAGGCCGTCTACCGTATGATCGACCTCAACGACGACGGCGACGTCAACGACCCCGGCGAAGTGACCCACTACTTCCAGCTTTCCCCGCCCGGCGTCAGTGCCGCCACCACCTTCGACATCGAGTTCGACAACCTCGGCGCCGGATACGTCCTCGACATCACCGACCCCAACCAGATCGAATCCATCGACCGCATCGACCCGGCCGCCACGACGCGCACCGAGTACCTCAGCAGCCAGACCCTCTTCAACATCACCGGCGACCTCCTCTTCAGCGGCGGCTTCGAACTCACCTGGGACCACGACCGCAACCGCCTCATTGCCTCCGCCGTCAACCTCGCCAACGCTACCATCTTCATCGCCCTCACCGACCGCAACGGCAACAACGTCATCGACAATTTCACCGAAATCCGCCGCATCTGGGGCGAGCCCACCCACGCCGACGGCTTTTCCACCGGCACCCCGCGCGACGTCGTCTACGCCCCCGACGGCTCGCTCATCTGGACCGATGCCTTCACCGACCGCATCTGGCGACTCTACGACATCAACATGGACGGCGACTACAACGACCTCGGCGAAACGACGTTCATCTATGATTCCGCCGCCGCCGGTGCCGCCGGCCAGCCCTCGATCCCGCTGATGCTGAGCTGCGCCGTCACCCGCGCTGTGCGCAACACCTGCCCCGACCTCGACGGCGACGGCAACGTCGACCTCAACGACTTCGCCACGCTCGCGCTCTGTTTCGGCGGCACCGGCGTCACCGACCCGCCACTCGGCTGCCCCCTCGCCGACTTCCTCGCCGCCGACTGCGACGGCGACGGCGATGTCGATCTCAACGACTTCGCCAGCTTCGCCACCGCTTTCCCCGGCTGACCCCGGCCGCGCGGCCGGCGCATCGGCGTCGCACCGCCCTGATTACGTGAGGACGCGAATGATCCGATTGCCGTTGGCTGCGTACACTTCGCTGCTTCTCATCGTCACGTGGCGCGCCCCCGCCCGCGCCGCGGAGATCGTTGCCTACGTTTCCACGCTCACCGAGGACTCGATCGTCCGCCTGCACGATCTGAACGGCGACGGCGATTTCAACGACGCCGGCGAATCAGCCCTCTTCTGGGGCCCCGGCAATGCCGACGGATTCCCCGGCGTCGGCAGCGCCCAGACACTCCTCGTCCTTGCCCTCGACGACCTCCTCGCCGCCGATGGTGAGGAGACCGGCGCCTTCGTCACCCGCGTCTACCGCCTCCGTGACCGCAACGGCGACGGCGACGCGATGGACCCCGGCGAAGCCACCGTCTACTGGAATTCCCTGCTCCCCCTCGGCGTCAACTTCGATCGCCCCAAATCCATCACCGTCGGCCCCGACCTCGCCCTCTACCTCGCCGACAACAACACCATCAACTTCGACAACGACACCCCCGAGGCCGTCTGGCGCCTCCGCGACCTCAACGCCGACGGCGACGTCAACGACCCCGGCGAGGTCACGCTCTACAAGGAACTTTCCCCGCCCGCCGTTCCCTTCGGCTTTGTCAGCGAAGACTACCACTGGGCCCCCGGCGGCCGGCTCTTCTTCAGCAACCAATCGTCCAGCACCAATACCGGACACGTCTGGATCATCGAGCCCGATCTCTCTCTCACACGCTTCGCCTCCGACGACGAAATCGTCGGCATCTCATTCGACAAGACCGGCATGGACCTGCATCCGGCGACGCACAATCCCGTCTTCGCGGGCTGGGACATCTTCGATGTGCGCCGCGTCATCGAACTCATCGACATCAACGGCAACGGCGTCATTGACGGCCTGAGCGAAGTGCTCACGCGCTACCGCTCCGACGCCGCCGCCGACCCCGTGGTCTGGGGCATCCCCTCGCGCATCATGGACGTCGCCTTCGCTCCCGACGGCGCTCTCTGGATCGTCGACATCACCGACGAGAGCATATACCGCTTCGTCGACCTGACCGGCGACGGAGACTACAACGACCCTGGCGAATCGCGTCTGATCTACCGCGCATCGCTCGCCGGCGCCGCCGGCGGATTCGCCATGGACTTTCCGCGCACCGTCGGCTTCGCCCTCCTGGCCGCCCCGGGCGACGCCGACGCCGACGATGATGTTGATCTTGACGACTTCGCCATGTTCGCCCCCTGCTTCGGTGGTTCCGGCGCGCTCGCCCCGCCCGACGGCTGCGACCCGCGTGACTTCGCTGCTCTCGACCTCGACTGCGACGGGGACCTTGACCTCGCCGACTTCGCCCTATTCGCTGAGCACTTCACCGGATGATTCCGCGCACAGCGCGGGTGCCCCCGTTGCGCGTGGTCTCGCCTCCCGCTTTCCGCTATGCTCCGAACCGGATTGGGGCTTTCCAACATCAACCAGGACGAGGTATCTGCATTGAATCGCACTTGTATTTTCGCTGTCGTTCGCGCCGCGGCGCTCCCGCTCCTGCTCCTCCTTCCCAGCCGCGCCGCCGCCGATCACCCCTTTTCCGTCCATGACATGATCGCCATGCAGCGCATCAGCGATCCGCAGGCCTCGCCCGACGGTTCGCGCATCACATTCACGCTCCGCACGACCGACCTCGACGCCAACCGTAGCCGCCTTGATCTCTGGCTCATCGGCGCTGACGGCACCGGCCCGCGCCGCCTCACCTCCCACCCCGACGCCGACATGCAGCCGCGCTGGGCACCTGATGGCGGCTCCATCTTCTTTCTCTCGACCCGCTCCGGCTCATCGCAGGTCTGGCGCATCCGCGCCGACGGCGGCGAAGCCGAGCAAGTCACGAAGCTGCCGCTCGATGTCTCCTCCTTCGCAATTTCCCCCGACGGCGTGCAGCTTGCCGTCTCGCTTGAGGTCTTCCCCGACGCCAAAGACATCACCGAAACGAAGAAGCGCCTCGACGACCTCGCCGCGCGCAAGGCCACCGGCCGCATCTACGACAGACTCTTCGTCCGCCACTGGGATTCCTGGAAAGACGGCCGGCGCTCGCACGTCTTCGTCCTGCCTGTTTCCGGCGCCGGCGAGCCCGTGGACATCATGCGCGGCATGGACGCCGACTGTCCCGCCAAGCCCTTCGGCGGACCCGAGGACTACACCTTCACCCCCGACGGCAAATCCATCGTCTTCTCCGCGCGCGACGTCGGCCGCGAAGAGGCCTGGTCCACCGACTTCGACCTCTACGTCGCACCGATCGATGGCTCCGCCGCGCCGCGCTGCCTCACCGACGACAACCAGGCCGTCGATACCCACCCCGTCTTTTCGCCCGACGGCCGCACCCTCGCGTACCTGGCCATGAAACGACCCGGCTACGAGGCCGACCGACTCTACCTCACGCTCATGTCCTGGCCCGACGGAGCGAAGCGCGTCCTCGCCCCCGAATGGGACCATTCAGCAGGCGCCCTTGCCTGGTCGGCCGACGGCCGAACGATATTCACCGCCGCCGACCACCTCGGCCAGCATCCGCTCTTCGCTCTCGACGCTTCCGACGGCTCCGTCCGCCAGCTATCTCCGTACGGCTCCGTCGCCGGCATCACCGTCGCCGGCGACCGCATCATCTTCGGCCTGCACCATCTCCGCTCGCCCGTCGAGCTGCACACCGTCCGCGCCGACGGCAGCGACCTCCGCCCCATCACCCGCATCAACGCCGACCGCCTCGCCGACGCGCGCATGGGCGAGCCCGAGCAGTTTTCCTTCAAAGGCTGGAACGACGAATCCGTCTACGCCTGGATCGTCAAGCCGATCGACTTCGACGCTTCAAAGAAGTACCCGATCGCCTACCTCATCCACGGCGGGCCACAAGGCTCCTTCGGCAACGACTTCCACTACCGCTGGAATCCCCAGGCCTACGCCGGCGCCGGCTACGCCGCCATCATGGTCGACTTCCACGGCTCCACCGGCTACGGCCAGGCCTTCTGCGACGCCATCCGCGGCGACTGGGGCGGCAAACCACTCGTCGATCTCCAGAAAGGACTCGACGCCGCGCTCGCCAAATACTCGTGGCTCGACGGCGACCGCGTCGCCGCGCTCGGCGCCTCCTTCGGCGGATACATGATCAACTGGATCGCCGGACAGTGGCCCGATCGCTTCCGCTGCCTCGTCTGCCACGACGGCAATCTCGACGAGCACCTCGCCTACTATGACACCGAGGAACTCTGGTTCCCCGAGTGGGACCACGAGGGCACTCCCTGGGACAACCCCGACGGCTACGAAAAGCACAACCCGCGCAACCACGTCGGCAAGTGGCAGACGCCGATGCTCGTCATTCACGGCGGCCTCGATTTCCGCGTCGTCGAAACACAGGGCATCAGCACGCTCACCGCGCTCCAGCGCCGCGGCATCCCCAGCAAGCTGCTCCACTTCCCCGACGAAAACCACTGGGTACTCAAACCCGCCAACAGCATCCTCTGGCACGAAACCGTCATCGCCTGGCTCGACCAGTGGACGAAATAAGGCCGAGCGCCGGCGCGACTCTCCGCACCTGATTTTCCGAAAAAAGCTTCCTCGCCGCCATTCTGAGCGAAGCGAAGAATCTCGATGACCATGCGCGCCCGGCTCGCCGCGGATTCGGACGATGCAGCTTGGCGTACGATCTCATTCGCCAATGACGCAGCACTTGCCCTGCAGCGCCTCGAATCCCGCTCGTATCGACGCACGCTTGTCTCGGCCCCGGCGCCGTGCGTTGATCGGCCACCTGGCCGCGCCATACAATTCCGCAATCGGGCGCAAGGCCTGTTAGCGCAGATTGTTCAGCACCCGTCTCCCCATTCGGGCCGGGGACACGCAGACATGACGTTATCTGACCGCCGAAAAACTTGTTCGGCCTGCCGGCTCGCGCTCGCCCTGCCGCTGCTCGCCGCCGGCTGCTACGGCGCACCCTCCACCGTCGACCCCGCCGCGCTCGTCCCGCTCGCCGACCTCGCCGACTCCGGCCAGGCCGTCGTCCGCCTCTACGCCGCCGGCCTCCCGCTCCTCGACGACATCGCCCAGCACCCCTGGTTCGTCGTCAAGACCAAAGGCTCCAACGTCTTCGAGCGCTGGGAGGTGTATTACGAGTCCGCCCCGCCTTTCGGCTTCGTCCGTCGCGACGCCTTCCCTTACGAGCAATCGCTCGGCGGCTCG
>CAZNDQ010000180.1:0-429 GCA_964571825.1 uncultured Planctomycetales bacterium
CGCTACGCCGACTCGCGCTCCCGCAGCTACGATCAGGACGCCCTCTACGTCAACAAGCACGGCCAGCGCCTCAGCACCCGCAGCGTCCGCCGCAAGCTCGACAAGTACCTCCTCGAGGCGGGCATGGACCCCTCCATCAGCCCCCACACGCTCCGCCACAGCTTCGCCACCCACATGCTCAACAAGGGTGCCGACCTGCGCAGCGTGCAGGAACTCCTCGGACACCAGTCCCTCAGCACGACGCAGATCTACACCCACCTCACCACCGACCGCATCAAGACCGTCTACGACGATGCCCACCCCCGCGCCTGACGCGCACCGTCCGCCGACGAACATCCAGGGGCGCCCGCCGGCGCCCCTTCGCTTTGCGCCCGACGCCCCCGACCGCGCTGGCCGACCGCACCCGATCGTGTTACGGTGCCCCGCGCC
>CAZNDQ010000180.1:439-7798 GCA_964571825.1 uncultured Planctomycetales bacterium
CCCGCGCCGGCCCCGTTCGCCCGCGCGAAGCCCGGCTCGCCCCCATGAGCAACCCAAACCCATTCGATCGTCTCGTCTCGCGGCTCCCCAAGCCCGCCACCCAGTGGGGCCGCATGCTCGGACTCGCCCTGTTCGTCGGCGTCCTCAGCGGCCTCGCCGCCGCCGTCATGGAGCGCGGCCTCCACCTCGGCGCCGACATCCTCGTCGGACGCTTCGCCCACCTCGGCGGCGCCGGGACCTTCACCTTCAAATGGGGCGTCCTCCTTCTCCCAGCGGTGGGCGGGCTCGTCTCCGGTCTGCTCGTCCGCGCCTGCTGCCCCGCCGCCACCCAGCAGGGAACCGACGCCCTCACCCGCGCCTTCCACCGCGACCTCGGCGTCTTCCCCCTCCGTGGCCCCGCCGTCCATGCCGCCGCCGCCGTCGGCGTCATCTCCTCCGGCGGCTCCACCGGACCCGAAGGCCCCATGGCCGCCCTCGGCGCCGCCCTTGGCTCCTCGCTCGGCGGACTCTTCCGTGTCACCCCGCGCGAGCGACGCATCCTCCTCGTCTGCGGCTGTGCCGGAGGCGTCGGCGCCATCTTCCAGTGCCCCCTCGGCGGCGCCCTCTTTGCCGCCGGCGTCCTCTACCGCGACCCCGACTTCGAATCCGACGCCATCGTCCCCTCCTTCGTCTGCTCCGTCATCGCCTACTCCACATTCATGCTCGTCCCCGGCTCCGGCTACGGCGAGCACCTCCTCGCCGGCGCCGAGCAGCTCAAGTTCGCCTCCCCGCGCGAACTCATCCCCTACGCCCTCCTCGGCCCACTCTGCGGCGCGCTCAGCATCCTCTTCAGCCGATCCCTCACCTTCATCCAGCACAACGTCGTCCCGCGCCTCCACATGCCCCCCTGGCTCACCCCCGCCCTCGGCGGACTCGCCACCGGCGCCATCGCCTGCGTCCTTCCCCAGGTCATGGACGGCCAGTACCGCTTCATCCAGAACGCCATGGACGGCTCCTTCTTCCCGCCCCCCGACCAGATCGTCTGGTGGCGCTGGACCGCACTCTTCGCCGCCGTCATGGTCGTCAAGTGCATCGCCTCAGCCATCACCGTCGGCAGCGGCGCCTCCGGCGGCGTCCTCGGTCCGGCCGTCTTCATCGGCGGCGCGGCCGGCGCCTTCCTCGGCGCTGCCTGCGAGACCGTCTACCCCGGCGTCTTCCCCGAGCCTCTCCGCATGGCCCTCATCCCCGTAGGCATGGGCGGTGTCCTCGCCGCCGGCATGGGCACGCCTCTCGCCGCCATCGTCATGGTCACCGAGATGACCGGCGGCTACGGCCTCATCGTTCCCCTCATGCTCGTCTGCGGCAGCGCCTACATCGTCGGCAGCCGCTGGGGACTCAACCACGAGCAGGTTCGCAGCGCCGCCGAGTCCCCCGCACACGCCGGCGACGCCATCGTCCACATGCTCGAAACCTGGCGCGTCGACGAACTCATGGAGCGCAACTGGCCCCAGACTGTCCGCCCCGAGACGACCCTCGGCGAACTCGTCCAGGCCGTACAGCCCGGCACACGCCCCGTCTTCGCCGTCTCCCGCGACCGCGATCTCGTCGGCCTCGTCTCCGTCCCCGACATCCAGCGCGTCATGGAGGAGCCCGCCGCCGCCGACGCCGTCATTGCCGCCGACATGATGACCGAACGCCTCACCACTATCCGCCCCGACGTCGACGTCTACCACGCCCTCACCGTCTTCGAGCGCGGCCGCCACTCCGTCCTCCCCGTCGTCGATCCCGCGCGAAAACCCGGCTGGGTCGGCATGCTCACACGCCAGCACGTCTTCGACGCCGTCCAGCAGCGCATCGCCGCCATGCAGAAAGTCCTCCTCCGCGAGCACGCCGGACTCGCCGCCATGCAGCACGAAGGCCAGCTCCACCTCCTCGTCGCCGGCGTCTCTCAGGAAAAGACTGACCGCATCCAGCGCCTCATCGTCCCCATTCAGGCCGTTGGACAATCCCTGCGCCAGGCCGACTTTCGCCGCCAGTTCGGCGCCCAGGTCATCGCCATCGAGCAGCCCGACGGCCGCATCCAGTGCCCCCCAGACCTCGACGCTCCCCTCCACACCGACCAGCGCCTCGTCGCCATCGTCTGGGACACCTCGGCCCCAGCACACCCAACGACCGAACCGGACGAGGTCCACCTTCTTGGGAAGGGAACGGTTGTACCCGAGTAGGCAGGCTCATCACGCCACGATCTTGACCCAATCCGGATACTGGGCCACCATGCCCTTTCACCCGCCGATTGGTTGACGGCCGTGGCGCATTTGCGTATCTTCTTGTCTCGTAGCCACTTAGGCAGATAGAATGACCGAAGAGCCGGCTCGATCTTACACTATCTCGTATAGCCGTACGGGTGAGAGCGCGCGACGGGACCGCGCAGTAGAGGAATGGGAGATTGCCGAGTTGCTTCGCCGATACCATGACAAGGGGAATCGTGCGATCAGCGCCATGTAGTGGGGTGATATGGAGCACGGCTTGATCATCGGCGGCATGATCAGCGGCAGGGCGCTGCGAGTCTGGGTCATCATTCACGATGACGAGCTCGTCATCCAGGTCGTCAACGTACGCGAGGAATAGGGTGATGGAATTGCGCCTGGATATTGAGATTACGCACTTCTCTGAAGTAGGGAAACTGCGAATTCTCTATGTGGTATTCCGCGTTGGAACGCCGGTCGTCGAAACCATCGAATTCCGTCAGGGCGATCTCTGCGTGCTCGTCGATCGGGGAAAGGACAACTTCCCGGTCTCCACTCAGTTCATCTTTGATAGAGGCGTTGCCGACGCCCTGCGCCCGGGAAGGCAGATCGATCAGAAGGAGCTGGCTGGCGCTCTTCTCACCATCTTCATGATCTCCACGCAGATGGTTGCCTACCACGATGCGCAGCGCCAGAGACTCGGCAACGAACTCATCAAGGAGGCCGTTCAACACCTTCGCCTGTTCCCCGCCGAAGAAAAGACCCAGCTTTCCCTGCCGTAACGATGTACGCGTAACACCCACCCACGAATTGTCGGCCCGCCGCGGCGCAGACCACTGCGGCTCTACCGTTCTTGCACCCGTGTCATGCATTTTCTTGACCCGCGCGCAATCGCCTGCTACTGTTCGGGGTCGCCTGTTTCGCCCCCGGACCGGTCCCGGCGCCGCCTGATGCCTGTCGGCATTCGACACACCCGGACGACGACCAGCAGACCGGAAAGCCACTGGGCGATCCGAACGAAAAACGACCTGTCGGAGAGGTGGCTGAGTGGCTGAAAGCAACGGTTTGCTAAACCGTCATACGGGGTCAAACCCGTATCGCGGGTTCGAATCCCGCCCTCTCCGTTAACCAGCGCCGACAATACGCTGCCCGATCCGCAAATGCCGCAGCAAAAGCGGTGATTCAGCGGAGTCGGCGCTCCGCGACAGATCACGCATTTCGACGACACCGTACTCGGCACCGGCCCAACGACCGGTGGCGCAGGAGCCACAATCCCACGGGCGCCACCAGTCGAATGTCGCCCTGACCCGCACAAGCCGACTTGGGCTCCGTACGCGATGACCGCCGCCGCCGTCCGCGGGGTTCGATCATGTACCTCGTTCACGGAACGTACGGTGCGACTACGGGCGGAGGGGAAGGTGTCGAATCCGGTGACGACCATCCTCAATGACGACGATCGCACCCTCAGCGAGGGGGCGCTCAATATCCGGAAGCACCCGGCTCAGGCGCTGTGTGACGAATCTCGACGTCGTGTTGTTCATCCGAAAGAGGATAACGCTGACGATGCGGCTTCCCGGCGACGCCACCAGCTCACCAAAGTCCAGGTCGAATGTGAGAATCACTCGGTCTTCCAACGCCGCCAGCGCTACGATTTGTCCATTCGGCAGTCGTTGAAGCCCCCGCTCACGAAGGTGTACCACGTCGTGGCCTTGTTCGCGCAGCCACACCGTGACGCCTTGCGAGACGCCCACGTCAGCGGGAAACCGCATCATTATGCTGTGCGAACCTCTTCCGCGGTCAGCCAGGCCGCGTACTCCAGCGCCTGCTGGATATCTTCGGGCTCGAGGTCAGGATAGTCCGCCAGAATCTCCTCGCGCGTGGACCCGTGTGCGATCTGCTTGACGATGACCGATACCGGGATCCGCATTCCGCGAACGCAGGCACGCCCGACGAGGATTTGCGGGTCAAACGTGATCCGATCGAACGCCGCCATCATTCGTTCCCCAAACGGATTCGTCGCCCGGGAATTGTAGCCCCTCGCCCCGCCGGATGTCGATGGTGAATGCCGCCTCTGCACAAGAGCGGACGATGCCACCCGCTGACGATCCAACCCCGATTGATCCGCCCGCCCCGGCAGCATGAGCTCGTGCCGCGCCTCAATTCAAACAGTTCGGCGGCGCGTTCGTCGGCGCCGTGCCAAACGTCACCGTAAACGAACTGAAGTCGCTCAGCGTCACCTGACCGTTCACGTCGAGGTCCGCGCACGCGCACTCCGGGTTTGCCGCCACGCTCAGCCCGAAGCACACCGCGAACGCGCTGAAGTCCGCCAGCGCTACCACCCCGTTCCCGTCGAGATCGCCGCATACACACGCCGGCCCCTTGACGCACTCCGGGTCATCCCCGTCCGTCAGCCCGTCGCAGTCGTTGTCGATCCCGTCGTCGCAGTTCCCCGCGCCCAGCCCCTCGACAACTCCCGGATTCACCCCCGGGTTCGTGTCGTCGCAGTCCGCGCCGTCGCCCAGCGCTCCCTCATACCCGTCCCCGTCCCGATCCGCGTCGCACGCATCGCCGATCCCGTCCATGTCCTGGTCCGCCTGGTCCGCATTCGCCGTGTCCGGACAGTTGTCGCAGACGTTGCCGACCCCGTCTCCGTCATTGTCGAGCTGCCCGGGATTGCTCACCAACGGGCAGTTGTCGCACGCATCGCCCAGCCCGTCGCCGTCGGAGTTCGCCTGGTTCGCGTTCGCCGTTGCCGGGCAGTTGTCGCAGACGTTGCCGACGCCATCCCCGTCCCCATCCTCCTGCTGCGGATTCTGCACCGCCGGGCAGTTGTCGCACGCATCGCCCAGCCCATCCCCGTCCATATCGATTTGCAGGAAGTTCGCGTGCAGCGGACAGTTGTCACACGCATCGCCCACTCCGTCGAAGTCGCTGTCCTGCTGGCTCGGGTTCGCCACGAAGCGGCAGTTGTCGCACACGTCCCCGACGCCGTCCCCGTCCCCGTCCGTCTGCTTGATGTTCGCGTTGTACGGGCAGTTGTCGCAGTTGTCCGGCACCGTGTCGTTATCGAAGTCCTCATCGCAGTCGTCCGGCACGAGGTTCCCGTTGCAGTCCTCCTCCGCTACCTCGCACTCGTCCGGGATCGCGTTGCCGTTGCAGTTCGCGCTCGTCCCCGTCGCCACGTCGCACGAATCCGGCACGCCGTTGCCGTTGCAGTCCGGCACGTTCCCCGAACTCACGTCGCACACATCCGGCACGCCGTTCATGTTACAGTCCAGCGCTGTCCCCGAGCTGATGTCGCATGCATCCGGCACGCCGTTCATGTTGCAGTCCGGCACCCCGGCCGCCACGTCGCACGAATCCGGCACGCCGTTCATATTGCAGTCCGGCGCCGTCCCCGAGCTGATGTCGCACGAATCCGGCACGCCGTTGCCGTTGCAGTCCGCCGCACCGCCGAGCAGGTCGCACCCGTCCGGCACGCCGTTCATGTTGCAGTCCGGCGCCGTCCCCGAGCTGATGTCGCACGAATCCGGCACGCCGTTCATGTTGCAGTCCGGCACCCCGCCCGCCACGTCGCACGAGTCCGGCACCCCGTTCATGTTGCAGTCAGGCGCGACGCCCCCTGCAATGTCGCATTCGTCCGGTATGCCGTTCAGGTTGCAGTCCGCGCTCTTGCCCTCTGGGATGTCGCACTCGTCCGGGTTTTCGTTGTTGTTGCAGTCGAGGCTCGTCCCCGACGCCAGATCGCACGTGTCCGGCGCGCCGTTCATGTTGCAGTCGCGCTCGCACTCGTCCGGCACCCCGTTCGGCTGACAGTCCTCGCTCGCCCCCGAGCCCACGTCACACTCGTCCGCCAGCCCGTTCATGTTGCAGTCCGGCTGGCACTCGTCCGGAATCCCGTCCGGCTGACAGTCCAGACTCGTCCCGCCCGCCAGATCGCACACGTCCAGCACGCCGTTCATGTTGCAGTCCGGCGCCCCCGGCGTACCGATCTCCTGCCAGTCGCACACCTCGTTCCCATCACAGTCCGTGCACACCGGCACCACGGTGAACGAGAACGAACTGCCGAACAGTTGCTGCGCCGCCAGCGGCTGCCGATACGACGTATCCGAATAGTCGAGCGACATGTCCGCGTCCGCCCGCACCACGCTCGCCTGCGTCGGGATCACCTGGACGTCATACGTCCCCAGCGCCAGCGACGACGTGTCGATCGTCCCCTCGAAAATCACCCACTCCCCGCTCCCCGGCGTCCCCAGCAACAGGTCCTGCCCGAAGCCGCCCATCAACCCCCCGAACATCCCGTCAAACGGCGACAGAAAGTACGTCCCCTGCCCCACCCCCAGCCGCGCGTGCGGCTGCAGGCCGTCGATGTTCGGTGCCACATCCGCATCCCACTCCAGCGGCATAGACGTCCCCGCTGCCAGCACCAGCCCCGGATTGCTGACGCTCCCGCCCGTCGGCAGCCCGCTATTCGTGAAGCCCCAGCCGCCCCCGTACAGCGGCGTCCCCGTCCCGCTCGTCGCCATGTAGAAGAGATCGGTCACGTCAGCCAGCGGCAGCGGCAACGGCCCCGTGTTCGGATAGCCCGATGGCGCCGGCACCGGATGATCAAAGAAGAAGTTTGCCGCTTCGAGTTGCGGCGAGTAGATGCGGTACACCAGACTCGACAACCCCTGATTGTCCGCTGAGACCTCCACCGCAATCTCGTAGCGAACCGCGCTCCCCACCTCCACGAACTGCAGATCCCCCGACGGCGCCGTCGCGTTGCTCAGCAGCGTTAACGAGGCTGCGTACACGCCCACCGCCCCGAGCCCGATAACCAGCGCGCAGCAAACCGCCGAGTGCTTGCAACCCATGGCCTTTCCACCTCCGCCGATCGGGAAATGCTCTGCCTGAAACCTCTACCTTATCGGCGACGGGCCCCCAATTGCAAGGAACTCATCAAAGACCACGCCAATTCCTCACCCGGCAAGCGCCCCGCACCCGAACCTGCGCCTCCATCTCCCACCCATCCCGCGCCGTTTTCACCGTCCGATCGCGTACAATAGCCCCCGGCGATTCGCGCGATCCGCATCGCCCGTATCAACGCTGTTGCCGGGGGGCCGCGCAGTTTCTCCGCCGCATGCCCAGCGCT
>CAZNDQ010000181.1:0-7772 GCA_964571825.1 uncultured Planctomycetales bacterium
AGAACGTCGTGCCGATGTAGAAGCTGAAGACCTGCGTGTCGTCGTCGCCGTCCTTGGCCAGCGGGATGGCGAAGTCGAACTCCAGCGGGATCGGGCCGAAGAAGTCGATCGTCATGCGGATGCCGGCGCCGATCGAGACCCGCCAATCGGTGATCTCGAAATTCTCCTCCACCGTGCCCATGTCGGTGAAGAGCACTCCGCGGAGGTTGTCGCCGTAGATGGGGAAGCTGTATTCGGCCCCCGTCGTCAGCAGGAAATCGCCGCCCACCGCGTCGTCGCTGACACCCTGGCGCGGTGAAACCCCGCGGAATTCGAACCCGCGAAGCGATCCGATGCCGCCGGCATAGAATCGCTCGAACACGGGGGCATCGCCGAAAATCACGCCGCCGCCGGCCCCCAGCGCCAGCACGTGTTTGCGGTCAAATTCGTCCACCTTCATGGTGTAGTACTTGCTGTAATTGGACGTCAGCTTGCCAAAGTAGAAATCGCCGCCGAAGACGCCCGCCTGCTCGTAGCTCGTCCGCCAGCGGTGTCCGAGGCTGGGCACGAACCGCGAGTCCGTCGTGTCGTTGACGATCGTCCCCTTCACGCTCGACAGGTAGTTGTCCCCGCGCACCTCGCGGATGTCTTTGGCCGCATACCAGTCGACGTTGCTGACCTGCACGTCTTCCAGTCGCAGCGACACCTCGCCCGACCAGTTCTTCAACTGCTTCTTGAACCGCCGCCCGAAGCTGATTGTGCCGCCGAGCCTCTCCTCGTCGTACCCCTCACGCCCGCGCTCGAAGTAGTAGAGACTCGTGCCCAGGCTCAGGTCGCGGTCCAGCAGATACGGCTCGAAGAAGTCGATGCGAAAGCGGTTCAGTTCCGTGCCCGGTTCGATCTGCAGGCGCAGCGTCTGTCCCGCGCCGCGGAACGCCCGCCCGCGCAGCATCTCCTCCCACGTCCGCGGCCAGTCGAACAGGTCGAAGTTGCGGTTCTCGATCATGATGTTACCGACCACGCCGCTGTTGCTCGACACTCCGACGCCAAAGAGCACCTTGGTCAACTGCTCGGCCTCGGTCACCTCGACCAATGCGTCGCGGAATCCCGGCTGCTCTCCCACCGGGGTGATCTTCGCCCCGCTGAAGACCGTCGTCTCGCGGATTTGGCGCTCGGACTCTCGCGCCTTGTTCAGGTCGAATACTTCGCCCGGATAAAGTGACAGCTCGCGCCGCACCACCTTGTCCCGCGTCGTGCGATTGCCGCGAATTACAATCCGGCCCACGGTGTACGGCTCGCCCTCCTCTACCGCGACATTCAGATCGACCAAGCCCGGCTCCTCTGCAAAGACCCAGCTGACCGTGATTGCGACGTAGATGTGACCCTGCTCGTAATACAGCGAGTTGAGCTTCTGCACGTCCTGCCGCAGCTTGTCCTGCAGCAGCCAGCCGCCCGCCTGCACCTGCATCGCCGCCCGCAGGTCATCCGCACTGAAGAGCTGCTCCCCGGTAAAGGACACCGTCCGCACCGCATAGCGCGGCCCCTCCTCGATGACAAAGGTCAGCGTCAAATCCTCGCCGCGCGGATCGAAGTCCAACCGGTGCGAGACACGGCAGTCGAGAAACCCCTGCCCGCGCAGGAACTGCTGCAGTGACACCTCATCCTGCGCCACCTGCTCCGGATCGTGAGCCCCCGCGCGGAACAGCCAGACGTACGTTCGCGACGAGACCTTGTCCTGCAACACGCTGTCGCTGAACGTCTGGTTGCCCTCGTACTGGATCCTGCGAATGCGGACGCGCGGCCCCTCGGTGATGCGGTAGAGCACCACACGCTCCCGCTCCAGCAGCTCCTCGTCGATCGTCACCTCGGCCCCGCTGTATCCGCCCGTTCGGTACAGCGTCTCGATGTTCGCCTTCCCCATCTCGATCAGGAACCGGTCCAGCGGATCGCCCGCCTTGATCCCGGCCTCCTCGAGCAGGGCTTTGCGGTCGTGCTTGACATTGCCCTCAAACTGCACCTCCGCGATCGTCGGCCGCTCACTCAGGGTCACGTTGACGATGACGCCGCCGTCGGCCGCGCGCGGCTCGGCGTACACGTCGACGAACTTGCCCGTCTGCTGCAAGCGCCGGATGTCGCCCTGCAGCACCTCTGTCGAATAGGTTGAGCCGGGCTCGGTCCGCATCAGCGAGAGGACATACGCGCGCGTTACTGTCTGGTTGCCGCTGACTTCGACGTCCACCACCGGCCGGCCGTCGAACGGCGAATCCTGCATCGACGACGCCAGCCCCGCCCACGCCGGTGCCGGGGTGACACTATTGCCGGCCCCTGAGACCGTCGCGCGATCGGCAGCGATGGCCGTCGCCGCTACCGAAGCCGCGTCGTCCCCCGTCGCCACGACTGCGCCGCCCACCGGCGTCGCCGCTACGTAATGCGTGTTCGGGTCGGGGTCGTCTGCGCGCGCAGCGCCAGCCACAAGCAGCATCGCCGCCAGGGCACGCACCACAGACCTGCTCAACGTTCGCTGAAGCGAGTCACGCATCCGTTCGGTATCGCTTGCTCAGACCAGACGGGACCTGAAAACCGGCTTATCGGCCGCGCCAAGCGGGATAATAACCCTGATACCCCGTTTGTAAAGCACGATGCCGTCGGATTTTCCGCGGGGGGTCCGGCCCTCTACTGCCGTGCCGCCGGGCAGCGTACTGCACCCCCCCAGCGATTCAGAACGGCGTGCCGGGGTCAACCGGCGACGATGCGGAGACATCGTAGCCCTCCGCCCCGTGGGCCAGATTGGCAAAGCGTGTCTGCTTCGAATTGAACTGCAGCTTCACGGTTCCCGTCGGGCCGTTCCGCTGTTTGGCGATGATTACTTCGGCGATCCCCTTCACGCTTTCATCCAGCGGCTTGTAGTACTCTTCGCGGTGCAGCAACATCACCACGTCCGCGTCCTGCTCGATCGCCCCCGACTCGCGCAGGTCGCTCATCCGCGGCCGGTGTCCCTCGCGCCCCTCGGGCTGCCGGTTGAGCTGCGCCAGCGCCACGATCGGAATCTCCAACTCCCGCCCCAGCGCCTTGAGCCCGCGCGAGATAATGGCGATCTCCTGCTGGCGGCTTTCGGCCCCCGGCGTGTGCATGAGCTGCAGGTAGTCGACAAACACTGCTGACAACCGGTGCTGCGCGTGCAGCCGCCGCACCTTCGAGCGCAGTTCCAGTACCGTCATCCCCGGCGTGTCGTCGATCAGCAGCGGCGCATCCTGCAGGTCGCCGCAGATCAGCTTGAGATCCTCGATCTCCTGCTCGCTCAGCATGCCCCGCCGCAGGCGGTGTGAATCCACCCGCGCCCGCGAGCAAAGGATGCGCTGCGCGAGCTGCTGCTTGCTCATCTCCATCGAGAAGAACGCCGTCGGCCGCCGCTCGTCCACGGCCAAGTGCTCGGCCGCGCAGAGTCCGAACGCCGTCTTGCCCATCGACGGTCGCGCCGCGATGATGATCAGCTCCCCCTTCTGCAGTCCGCTCAGCATTTCGTCCAGTTCGAGGAAGCCCGTCGGCTCGCCGGAGATGAACTCCCCGTCGCGCGACATGATCATCTCGAACGTCGCCTCGAGGAACTCGCTCAGCGGCTGGGCGTGCCGCGAGACGCGCTGCTCCGTCACGTTGAACAGCCGCTGCTCCGCCCGGTCGAGAATCTCCCGCACGTCTTCCCGTGCCGCGTACGCGTCCTCGATGGTTTCTCCGGCGCTGCGGATCAGCGAGCGCAGCAGCGCCTTGTCGCGGACGATCTTCGCGTAATACTCTGCGTTGACCCACGACGGCACCGTCTCCACGAGCTGCACCAGGTAGCCGATCCCGCCGATTGCGTCCGTCAGCCCGCGCCGGTTCAACTCTTCCTGCACCGTCACGAGGTCGATCGGCTCGTTGCGGTCGTACATGTCAATCAGCACGCGGTAGAGCTGTTGATGGTCGCCGCGGTAGAAGCACTCCGCCTCGTCGCGCCCGATGATCGGCAGGGCCATCTCGACCGCTTCGCGCGACAGCGCCATCGAGCCGAGGAGCGACATCTCCGCGTCGATCGACTGTGGCGGAAGCCGGTCCAGAGGCGGCGAAACCGGCTCCGGGCGCTGCGAGGAAGCGATAACGGGACCGATGCGGGTCTGTGTCATACAACTCGATCGTGAACTGCGAGACTCTATGCGGTCGCGTCCGCGCCGACGCGGCTTCGCAACCGCATTCTACCGCGCGCCGCCCCGCCCGTCAGCGAAAAAAAACGCGCGCCGCTCGATTTCATCGGTGCGGACATGCCATGCTCCACGGTCGCCCGGTTATCCACCGTCCCGGTGAAACAACCTGTGAATGGACTGTGAGTATCTCCCCGCGCAGGCAATCGCCGCCGGCACGGGCTTGCGTGACGGCGGCGATCGGTGTTCCACAGCCCTGCGGTCCGCGCGGCGGCTACTCCTCCTCCTCAGCCGGCTCATCCGCCGCCGACTCCGCCACGACCTCCTCCTCTTCGGCAGGCTCATCGAGGTCGCCGGCCGCGCGCTCGCGCACCACCCACACCTTGACCTCCGCCAGCAGGTCTTCGGCAAAGCGGATCGTCACGGCACGGCTGTCGAGCTGCTTGATCGGCTCGTGCAACTGCACCTGGGCCGCTTCGACGCCGTGCCCCTCGTCGCGCAGTGCCGCTGCAATTTCGCGCGGACCGACCGAACCGTACAGGTGCCCTTCTTCGTTAGCCGCCGCCGAGATGGTGATCTCCACGCCGTTGACGCGTTGCGCCTGCTCCTCTAGCAGCGTTCGCTTGCGCAGGCGCTCCGCCGCGGCGAGCTTCTTGGCCTCCTCGATTTCCTTCATGTTCGCCTTCGTCGGCTCCACCGCAAGGTGATGCGGGATCAAGTAGTTCCGCGCATAGCCCGCCTTGACGTGTACCACGTCGCCCACGAAACCGAGATTCGGCACGTCCTTCTTCAGTAACAGTTCCATTTTGCTGACCTCTCCGCCGCCGGCGGGAATCCATCGACTCGATTGACCGTGTACCTGCGATCCCTGTCGCTCGGCACCGCGCTAAAACGGAATGTCATCTCCGCCCGCCGGTGCCTCGTCAAACTCCGGCGGCGGTGCCTCGTCCTCGCCGCCACGACCCGTCGTGCCGCGGCCGGGCCCCGGCCCGCCGCCCTCGCCACGGCCGCCACCTCCGCCTTCGCGGCTCCCGACAAACTGAAACTGCTCCGCTACGACGCTGAGCTTGCTCCGCTTCTGGCCGTCCTCGGTTGTCCACTGGCGGTAGTTCAGCCGGCCCTCGATGAGAATCGGGCGGCCCTTCTTCATGTACTCGTTCAGCGTCTCGGCCTGCTTGCCGAACGCCGTCACGTCGACAAAGCACGTCTCGTCCTTGAGCTGCCCGTCCTGACCCCGATAGCGGCGATTGATCGCCAGCCCCAGATCGCACACCGCCGTATTGCTCGGCAGATAGCGAAGCTGCGGATCGCGCGTCAGGTTTCCCATTAGGATTACTTTGTTGAAGTTCGCCATCGCTGTCCGACCTCCGCCCGGATCACGCAGCCGCAGATTTTACGCATCGGACCGCGCCGCCTCGTGCGGCGCAGGACGTCCACTTATCGCTCATCCGGCTCCGCCGCGGCCGTTGCTCCTTCCTGTGGCGACCGCTGGAAACGATCGCGCCCTCCGCGGCGCTCGCCACCGCCGAACCGCCCGCCGCCCTCTCGACCGCCGCCTTCCCAGCGACCCTCACCGTCGCCCGGACGACGCGCGAACTCCGACGGGCCTGGGACAGGTTTCTTCATGTCCTCCTCCGTCAGGTGGTCCGCCTTGAGCACAAGCACGCGCAGCACCTGCTCCGAAAGCTGCACGTCGCGCTCCAAGTCCCGGATCTTTTCCGGCGGCGCCTGAATGAACGCCACAACGTGCACGCCGCGCTTGCGGCCCTCGATCTCGTACGCCAGCTTTCGCTCATCCCAGCGCGACAGCGCGATCAACGAGCCGCCGATGCGGCCCAGCAGGCGCCCGATCTCCTTCTCCACGTTGTCCCCCTCGCTCGCAAACGACGGATCGAAGAGGAACATCGCCTCGTATTTCCTCACGTGTTACATCCTCCGCTCACACTGACTCGCGTCAATGCTGTTGTTGCAGGCGCTCGTTCGGCCGCTCACCGGCTGCCGTCCGCCGCATCACCGTCCTGTGCCGCCACGGCCGACCAGCCGTTGAACAGCGTCATCGTCCGCTCACAACCCTCGCGCACCCAGTTCTCGACCGCGTCCACCGACCGTTCGAGCACCTTTTCCATGATCTCGCGTTCCGGCTCTTCGAATCGCGTCAGCACGTGATCGACCGCACCGAACGCCGGCCGCCCGATCCCCAGCCGCAGCCGCGCGAACTCCTGTGTGCCCAGCCGCCGCTCGATGTCCAGCAGGCCCTTCTGCCCGCCGCTCGACCCGCCTGCCCGCAGCCGCAACCGGCCGACCGGCAGGTCCATGTCGTCGACCACGACCAGCAGGTCGCCGACTTCAATCTTGTAAAACCTCCCGGCCGCCAGCACCGCCTGGCCTGACAGGTTCATGTACGTTGTCGGCATCAGCAGCGCCGCCGACTCCCCAGCCACCTGTCCCTCGCCGAACCAGGCGTGGAACTTCTCCCGTTTCGTCTCGATCTGCCAGCGCCGACCAAGTCGCTCCACCACCTCGAAGCCCACGTTGTGCCGCGTCTGGCGATACCGCGGGCCCGGATTGCCCAGTCCGACGATCAGCTTCATCCTGCCCGTCCGGCGCGTTCCGCTCTATCCTTCCCAGAGCACGCGCAGCACCGACCGCCACACTATTCCGCCGCCTCCTCGGTCGCCTCCTTGCCGCGGCCGATGATCTCGGGCTCGGCCGACTCGCCCTCGGCCGGCGCCGCCGGGGCCGCTACCTGCTCGGCCAGCATGTGCACCACGCACACCACCGCCTCGGGGTTGCCAATCGCCTTCACCCCCGGCGGGAGATCCAGTTCCGAAAGGTGAATTGCCTGGCCGATCTCCAGGTGATCGCCCTTGACGACGATCTTGTCCGGAATCTGGTTGAGCTGGCATTCGACTTCGAGTGTCATCATCTGCGAGTCGAGAACGCCGCCGGCTTTCACCCCCGCCGCCGTCCCGCGGAACTCGATCGGCACATGCACCTCGACCCGCTCCGTCAGGTCAACGCGGGCCAGATCGACGTGGATCGGTGCAATTCCCAGATAATCGTACTGCACGTCCTTGATCAGGAACTGCTCCTCTTTCCCCTTGAGCGCCACTTTCAGAATGTGGCCGCCGTGGGAGAGTTCGTATTCCAGCTCATGACGCGGCAGCGAGATCGGCTGCGGTTCCTCTCCGTGACCGTAGATGATGCCCGGCACCCGGCCAGACTCGCGCAGCCGCTGGTTCGCTTTCTTGCCGATCGTGCCCCGCGGCTCGATCGGAATCACTTTCGTTTGCATGGTCGGATCACTCCTCCTGGACTTTCCAATCCTGCTCGAAGAGCTGGCTCACGGATTGGTTGCTGTGAATGCGCAGGATCGCCTCACCCATCAACTGGGCCACCGACAGCACCTGCAGGTTGCCCAGCCGCCCGAGTGTCTCGTCCCGCGGGTAGATCGTGTCGGTGACGCATATCTGCTTGAACGGCGCCTGCGACATTCTCTCCAGTGCCGGCCCCGCAAACACCCCGTGCGTCGCCGCTACGTAGATGTCGGCCGCGCCGTGCTGCTTGAGCAGCTTCGCCGCCTCGCACACCGTCCCCCCGGTCGTGATCATGTCGTCGAAC
>CAZNDQ010000182.1:0-7749 GCA_964571825.1 uncultured Planctomycetales bacterium
AAAACGGGGTCGGGTTGGTGCGGCGCGGGGCGTGTGATAAAATGGCGTTTCCGTAAGTCCGGGCGGATCGGGGACCTGCGAGCGGCCGCGGGTTTACCGGCTTTGACGATTGCACCCCAACAGCGACTTGACGGTCACTTGCGAGCCCCGAAGAATGAGATGTCCTTGGGGAGTGGCCGGACCCGGCCCGGATGCGGGCTTTCGCGGTCTGGAGGAGCGATGGGGTTTGCCGGCAGCCCGCCTGGCCGGCACGAGCGACACAAAGGGTTCCGTAATCATGTTGAGATGCATGAGGCAGCGCGGTATTGGTCGGCGGTCGGGGTGCGGGGTGTGGGCGGCCGGTGTGGCGGTGGCGGTGGGATTTGTTGCCGCGGCGCCGGTGCGCGCGGACTTGCGGAACTTCGTGGTGATGCCGGCGACGTCGCCGAAGACGACGGGGGCGTATCAGCAGCCGGCGATTCCGTTGGCGGAGATCACGAACGCGTATTTTGCCGAGAACCCGAACGACGGGTTTGTGTCATTTCGCGAGTATTGGAAGGAGATCTCGTACGGCAACGCGCAGGTCACAGGCCAGCGACTGGAATGGGTGTTTTTGCCGTGGCCCTTGGAGGCGCCGGACGCCGTTCAAAACGGCCAGCTACCCGAGTTTGCGAACAATGCGGTGATGTACTTCGACCTCGACGCCAGCCGGCAGTTTTCGTACGGCCTGGGGGAGGTGTTCGACGAATTCGAGCAGATGTTCGAGTTCGACTGGGACGGCAATTTCGAGCCCGACCCGGAAGCGATGGACCCCGGAGCGCCTCCGCGCGAGGATCCGGACGATGGCGAGGCTATTGACGTCGTCTTCAATGGTGTGGACGTAACCCTACTCGATTTTTTTCTCCGAGCACCACTTGTCGACGGCGTCTGGACCCCCGGAGAGCGGTGGTGGGACGAGGATGGGGATGGGCGTTGGGACGTGCTGGAGGTCTGCCTGGTTCCCGATACGGGGGGCGGATGCTTTACAGATTTTCTGGAGACGGGCAATAGCTACGTTGACGTGGCCAACTCAGATGTGGCTGATCCGATTGGTGTGCTGGACCCGGGAACGTTCGCTGACTTTGACGGCGACGGGATTTGGGATGTGGGCGAACTGTGGGAAGACTTCATGGTCCGCTACGATCCGACGCGACCGCCAGGGGCGCGTTGGGTGCGCGTGACGAATGACTACATTCGGAAGAACTATCCCGGCGATGCGGAGTTGTTGATTTCCGGCATTGGCGACGGGTGGTACGAAGGTCCGGATTCGTGGGTCGAGTACATTCCTCCGCAGAATCTGAGCGAGACAACGAAGCTGATCGAGAACGGTCTGCCGCCGTTAGAGCGCACTCCCCGGCCGGGCTGGCTGGACAAGTTCTGGGAAGACCGTTACGGCGGCGACCCGCCGCCCTGGAACGATCGAATCCCTGGACTGCAGCCTTTTGATCCGGCGGTGCCGGACCCGCTCGCCTCGCCGGGCGATCCGCGTACGGGCGAAGCGCTGCAGCGCGGGTTCCGGCCTCTGTTTCGATACGATTGGACAATGGAAGGATTCAATTCCTGGTATCCGGATCCGGCCGGCCCGTATATGAGCGCGGACATCCAGCCAGATGCGACAGGTGTGTATGATGGTCCTCCGGAGTTCGACGACCTGGCTTCGTCGCGCTATCACAACACACCCGTTGCGAATTTCGAGCCGCGATATACGAACGGCGACATGCGGATGGGTGAAGTGACGTCGCCTTTCCCGACGGTGAATAACGCGGCGGATTCAAACTTCGGTGAGGATCGTTACAGCAATCCACCAGAGAATGACACCGTATCTGAGGGCGGTGGCGATAATCAGATACCGGCAGCCGGTCCGCTCGCCTATCGCGTACACGGCAACAACCTGCGCGATCCCGGCAACGTGCTCAACCTCGAGTATCTGACCTGGCGGACGGACGGGACTTACCCGACCCTGCCGCGACGGGAACAGGTCGGGAGTTTCATGCTGGGTCTCTACGACTTCGCCGTGGTGTTGGGGCTCGTGGGGCCTGGCGAGCCGTTCAGCGATTTCGGCATTGACGGCATTGACGGCACACTGGACTTTGGTGAAGGCGACGGGGTGTGGAACGGACCAGCTGAAGAACGTTGTGAAGATGCGTTATGCACCGAGTTCGACGATTTCGGCTATGACGGGATTCCGGGGACGGGGGATGAGGGGGAGGGCAATACCATTCGCGACGTCTGGCCGGGAGAGCCGTTCCAAGACTTCGGGCGCGACGGACTGCCGGCGACGTTCGACGTCGGTGAGGGGGACGGGGAGTTCACGTACGGCGGCGGGTACCGCGATTTCAATCTGGACGGGCTGATCGACCAGGGCGAGACCGTCGTGCCCGGGGCGATGAACTACTTCAATGATCCCATTCCGACAACGCCGGACAACCTGGCGGACACGCTGTACCCGTTCAATCGCGACCGTATCACCGAGGACGTGATCGAGGTCAACGATGACGGGTTCAACTACGAGACGTTTGCCGTGGGCGGATCATTGCCTGGCGTGGTTTATTCAGGCATACTGCTGGACGGTCTTCCTGAGTTGCGGGAACGCAGTCCGCGGCTATTGAGCATTCCGACGCGAGATGGGGCGGACGGCGGGCAACCGGTTATCGTGAACAACCTGGTGGGGCGCATAGGTACCACGCCGACGTATAACAACACAACGATCGCGCATGAGTACGGCCACTTCTGGGAAGGGTGGCCGGACCTGTATGACATCGTTTCCGCTGCGCTGGGTTTAGGGCGACCGGGACCGGTCGCGGGCTGGGACCTGATGGCCTCCGGGCCGTTGAGCCATATTACGCCGATGCTGAAGCAGGGAATGGGTGGCGCCACAACACACGCACCGTGGGTGACGCCGGTGCGCCTGGAGGCGGTCCTCTCGCCGGGCATTGCAAGTTGGGTCAATTTCAGCCGGTACGAGCTGAATCCGAACAACTCAGCATTCACTTTCACCAATCCTGACGACCCCGCTGAGCAGTACTACCTGTGGCGCGTGACGCGTACCGCGCAAATCCCGATACTGGGGAATCAAGTCACGACCAACTTCCTTTTACCCGCGAGCGGTCTGATTGTGATGTATCAGAACGCCGGCGTGTGCGGCCCGCCGCTAACCCTTTGCCAGCAACAGCCGCCGCCATATATCTATCGAATCGTGCAGGCGGATGGGCTGTTTGAACTGGAGGACAGCATCAACACAGGGGACGCCGGCGACCCGTTCGGCTCGGCGTCGGGCGTGCGGGAGTGGTTGGAGGATCGGTCGGACAACAAGTGGAAGAACGGCGGCACGACGGGCCTGGAGATCCTCGACGTCCAAGAGCCCGGCGAGGGCGGGCAGCAGAACTTCCGCGTACGGTTCCTCTGGACACCGCAGGACACGCCGTGGCTGGTCATCAATCGCCCGCCTGGCGGCGAATCGAGCGGCGGGGTGTACAACCTGAACTTCGACGCGAACGACCGCTTTGGCGGGACGCGAATCGAGTTCTACCGTGAGGGGCCGTTCCCGAACGATTTTGACGGTCCGCCGACCGGGTTCGCGGGTACTCCACTCTGCGCAACGCTGAATCCAGAGCAGGAGCCGGTGGCACCGACCAACTGTACCGGGATTCCGCCGATTCCGACGCAGATTCGCAAGAATGTCGGTCGAACGAATGCCAACTTTCCAATCAGCGTATCAACGCTACCGAACGGCAACTACTTCTTCTATGCGCGGCTCGTTCCCGGGATCGGCGATATGGGTCGCAGCGAGCAGTGGTGTTCGATCGCGCGGCCGGCGGTGGGGAACGGCGGCAACGGCGTTTTGCGTCAGCCCAGTAACCTCGCCATTCTGCCGGTCAGTGACGGGACCACATGCCCATTGCCGCCGGAACCCTGCAACAAGCCGCCGATCGTCGATCCGACGAAGGTGCTGATCGAGACGTGGACGGTGACGTGCACGGACGATTGCTTTGACGATGTGACGGGGCAGCTTATTCCCGGCTGTTTCCCGACGGATGAGGAATGGCGTGTCGAGGGCTCGCGGAGCGAAGTGCAGACGACGAAGGCTTTCACGAACACGGACTATGTGTCTGATGACGGCCTGATCGCCTTTCAGATCATCAATGGAACGACGCGCTTCCGCACCGGCGACCGGTTCTTCTTCACGACGACGGGCAAGACCGAGTACAGCGGACGGCTGCGTGTGAATAACGGCCTCGTGACGAGCACGCCGGTGGCGGCGTTCACGGCGTCGCCTCTGTCGGGCGGCTCGCCGGTGGTGGTGAACTTCGACGCCAGCGACTCGTTCAATCCGGACACGGGGGACGGGAGCGGGCTCGATTACCTGTGGGACTTCGGCGACAACACGACCGGCA
Organism: uncultured Planctomycetales bacterium; assembly: GCA_964571825.1. GTDB lineage: Bacteria > Planctomycetota > Phycisphaerae > UBA1845 > CAZNDQ01. Next base: position 4,413 of record CAZNDQ010000182.1, read on the forward strand.
CCGGCATGTTTACGTCGCATACGTTCACCAACGCCGGTCCGAACCCGGCCGATTTCCTCGTTGTGCTGACCGTCATCAATCAGGAAACGGGCGAGCCGAATGCGAACGACGCGAGCCAGGTGATCCGGGTGACGGTGAACCGGCCGCCGAACGGGTGCATCAGCCACGTCAACGCGGGTGTGCCGGCGTTTACCGGCGACACGGGTCCGTCGAACAACCCGGCCAGCGGCTACGAGCTGCAGGTGCAGGCTGTGCCGTGTCCGGGCGAGCAGCGGATCGACCCGGACGGCGACACGGTGATCGTGGACTGGGACTTCGGCGATTCGCGTGACGGGACGTGCGACCCGAACGGGTGCATCGGGCGGCCATTGAGCGAGATCGTTTCGCACACGTACAAGGTGGCGGGCACGTACACGTTGAAGATGACGGTCCGCGAGAGCAGCGGCAGCGGCCAGTCGATGAAGACGCAACAGGTGACGATCACGGGCAACCAGGCGCCGAACGCGGTGATCACGCCGCCGGTGCCGATCGGCGGCCCGCTGACGCAGGTGTACAACCTGAGTGCTTCGCAGTCGACGGACGATTTCCTGCCGGGGCTGACGTACGACTGGGACTTCGGCGACGGGACGAACGGCGCCGGAATTAACGTGCAGAAGCAGTACGCGTCGGCGGGGGCGAAGCTGGTGACGCTGACGGTGACGGACACGCTGGGCGTGCAGGACACGGACACGGTGACGATCTTCGCCGGGAACCAGAACCCGGTGGCGTCGTTCACGACGGTGCCGAATCCGCCGGTGATCGGTCAGAACGAGTCGGTCGCGTTCAACGCGACGGCCTCGACCGACCCGGACGGCGACCCGCTGACGTACGCCTGGGATTTCAATAACGATGGCACCACAGACGCCTCCGGCGTGACCACGCAGTTCCAGTTCACGGCGGAGGGCACGTTCACGGTGCGGCTCACGGTTGCCGACGGCAAGGGCGGCACGGGGACGACGACGCGCGACGTGATCGTGACGCGGAACGACGCGCCGGTGATCCAGCTTACGGCGTCGCCGACGAGCGGGCCGCCGCCACTGCAGGTGAACTTCACGGCGGCCGGCACGACCGACCGCGAGACGGCCGCGAATCAGTTGCGGTATACGTGGAACTTCGGCGACGGTACGGCCGTGGCGCAGGGGTTCGGGCTGATCTCGGTCAACCACACGTACAACGTCGAAGGGCAGTTCGTGGCGACGCTGAGCGTGACGGACGGGGTGAATACGTCGGTGAAGCAGATCGGGATCGGGGTGGCTGTGCCGCCGCCGTCTCCGCCAGCGGCCGCGCTGACGTCGAACCCATCGTCGGGGCCGGCGCCGCTGACGGTGCTGCTCGACGCGAGCCTGACGACCGATCCGGACAACGATCTGGCGTCGTTCCTGTGGGACTTCGGCGACGGGTCGCTGTCGGTGAAGTCGATCGCGGACGTCAAGACGGTGAGCCACACGTTCGCCAACGGCGGGACGTTTATCGTGCGGCTGACGGCGACGGACAAGAAGGGGCTTACGAGTTCGGCGACGCTGGCCGTGAATGTGACGGGCGGCGGCGGCGGTACGGGTCAGCCGCAGCCGGGCCCGTGCGGCTTCAACTTCAACCTGATGGAAGTGATGAGCCTGAGCCTGCTGGGTCTGGTCGGGATGAAGCGGCGGTTCCACGCGCGCCGCGCGGCCGTCCGGAGGTGATCTGAGTTCGGGAACCCCACGACTCCCCTCGGGAGTTGTGTCGCTGGGCTTCGCCGCTGTACCCCAAGCGGCGAAGCCCATTTTCTTGCGCGGTCGAGTCCGCGGAGGCGCTGGCGATTCTGACGGCTCCCGGCCGTGACGAAACACAAGACGGGCCCACGTCCGAGCCATATAATGGCGGATCGCGCCGGCGGAGCGGCGCGCCACGCTGTACGGTTGCAGGAGGCCCCATGGCCGCGATTGACGTCGTCTTCGGGATGTTCACGCGCGTGTTCGGCTCGCGCAACGAGCGGCTGGTGAAGCGGTACCGGCTGCGGGCCGAGCAGGTGGACGCTTACGAGGCGGAGCTGCGCGGGGACTTTGATGCGCGGTTTGCGCCGCGTGCGGCGGAGGTTCAGGCGCGGGGGCTGGAGGAAGCGGAGACGCAGGCAGAGCTTCAGCGGGTGCGCGTGGAACTGAGCGCGGACCTGCGCGAACGGACGGACGCGCTGCGGCAGCGGATCGCGGGGGGCACGCCGGCGGAGGAGGTGCTGTCCGAATCGTTCGCGGTGATCCGCGAGGCGGCGCGGCGGGCGCGGAACCACCGCCACTTTCAATGCCAGCTCATCGGCGGGCAGGTGCTCTACGACCGCTGCGTGGCGGAGATGAAGACGGGCGAGGGCAAGACGATCGTCTGCTATCTGCCGAGCTTTCTCAATATCCTGGCGGGCAAGAAGGTCCACATCGTCACGGTCAACGATTATCTGGTGAAGCGTGACGCGGAGTTTGCGCAGCCGATCTACGAGCTGCTGGGGCTGACGGTGGGTTACATTCAGGCGCAGGTGGACTCGGGGGGGCGGCAGGGGCTGCGGCGTGCCGCGTACGCCTCGAACATCACGTACGGGACAAACAGCGAGTTCGGCTTCGACTACCTGCGCGACAACATGAAGGAGCGGCTGGTCGACCAGGTTCAGGGGCGGCTGGACTACGTGATCATCGACGAGGTTGACTCGATCCTGATCGACGAGGCGCGGACGCCGCTGATCATCTCGGGGCCGGCGGAAGACGACCCGCAGCGGTACCGCTGGGCGGACGACATCGCGCGGTCGCTGGTGCGCAAGCAGACGGCGCTGAACAGCGAGACGGCGGCGCGGATCCGGCCGTGGTACGACAACCCGCCGGAGGAGTTCGACAAAAACCCGAAGGCACTGGGCGCGCTGCCGCGCTTCCGCATCGACCCATACATGCTGACCGAGGACGAGGCGGAGGCGATCGGGCACCGGCAGCTCTTCGTCGTGCAGCGCGAGCGCAAGAGCGTGCACCTGACGCACGCGGGCGTGCAGATGGCGCAGGATGAGGCGGGGATCGGGAGCTTCTACGTCGGGGCGAACATGGACCGCCCGCATCTGATCGAGAACGCGCTGCGCGGGCACATCGTCTACGAGCGCGACAAGGAATACGTCGTCCAGAACCGCGAGATCATCATCGTCGACGAGTTCACGGGGCGGCTGATGTACGGGCGGCAGTGGTCGGACGGCCTGCACCAGGCAATCGAGGCCAAAGAGGGGGAGCCGATCAAGGAAGAAACGCAGACGATGGCGACGAGCACGATCCAGAATTACTTCAAGCTCTACGGC
>CAZNDQ010000183.1:0-7678 GCA_964571825.1 uncultured Planctomycetales bacterium
ATCCCGTCAACGTCGCCGCGTCGGCAAAGATCCGCTCCGCCCCGCAGGCCACGAAGTATCCCCCGCTCCCCGCTACGTTCCCCATCGACACCACGAACGGCTTGTTCGCCCGCACGCGCTGCGTCGCCGTCCAGATGATGTCGCTCGCCAGCGCCGACCCGCCCGGCGAATCCACCCGCATCACCACGGCCTTGATCGTTTCATCCGCCGCTGCCTGCTCCAGCGCCTTGCGCAGCGTGTGGCTCCCGGCGCTCTTGCCCGTCAGCGCCCCTTCCTCGCTCTTGCCATCGACGATCATCCCGTCCACATACACCACCGCGATCGACGGTTTGGCCGGCGCCTGAACCGCGCTCATCGCCTCGGCGAAGAGCTGGAACAGCGCAAAGGGCGACGACAGGTCCAGCTCCTTGGGCGTCTTCTGCCCATACCGCGGCGACAACTCCGCTCCGCCGTGCCTCGCGCACAACGCCTCCAGGAAGTCCTTCCGCGGTTGCACCGCGTCGATCAGCCCCAGTTCCAGTGCCTCTTCCGCCGTGTACGGGCCGCTCGTCAGCCGCTCCGCTGCCATCTTGTCGCCGATCTGCCGCCGCTTCGCGCCCGCTCCCAGAATCTGCGCGTAGATGTCGTCCGTCAGCCGGTTGATCTGCTCCAGCGCTGCTTCCGACGGCCCCGTGTGCGTCAGCATCTCCCCCGCCGACTTGAACTCCCCGATGTGCACGATCTCCGGAATAATCCCCGCCTTGTCCAGCAGACCGCGCAGGTACATCCCCTGCCCGTTCATGCCCACCAGCAGCAACAGTCCGCTCGGCACCACGGTCACGTCCGTCGCTTCGCTCGCCAGCACGTAGTCGCCCAGCGTCAGCATCTCCGCGAAAACATGCACGTCCTTGCCCGCTGCGCGCAACCCGCGGATCGTCCCCGCCAGTTCCTGACGCTGCGCCAGTCCCACCGCCGGCAGATCGAGCACCAGCACCACCGCCGCGACGTTCCCATCCGCGCCCGCCTGTTCCAGCCGCTCCGTCAACTCGCGGAACGTCTTCGGTTTCGTCCCTCCCAGCAGCGCCGACAGTTCCGACGGCGACTCGGGCAGCTCCCCGCTCAATCGGAATACCGGGATCACGGCCGCGGGCGCCGATGCCCCCGCGCCGACCACCGGCGCCACCGCGCTCACCACAAACATCAGCCACGAAACGGGCAATCGTCTGACGAACATGTCATGGGCCTCCAAAGCCTGGTACTTTCCAGCCAGATTGCAGCCGATAGGAGTTCCGTGCGGATCTGATGATATTCAGGCCGGCGGATGTCCTCTATCTTCAGCGCACACCGCCCCAGCCTGTGACGTGTATCCCGCGCCTACGCCGCGTCAAAACCCGGCGACCGCGTTCCGCCGGCGAGCGTCGCCCGGGCCCCGACCAGCGCCGTCGCCTCCCCCGAACCGGCCGCCCGTGACCCGTCCCCGCCAACGGCCGCTGCCGGAATCTCCTGCGGCCCGTACTCCGGCACAATCTGTCGCAACGCCGCCCGCAGCGTCAGATCGTCCGCCCGGTCGCAAATCCCGCGCAGGTGCTCGATGCTCTGACACACTGCCTGCCAGTCCTGTTCGCGCGTCACCCAGATGCCGATCTTTGGGTGCCGGGTCCGCGAGACGTTCTCGCCCTCGATCGACAACTCCTCGTACAGCTTCTCCCCCGGGCGCACGCCGACGAACTCGATCTCGATGTCCTCCCCCGGCCGGAACCCGCTCAGCGTGATCAAATCGTTCGCCAGATCGACGATGCGAACCGGATCGCCCATGTCGAGCACGAAGATTTCGCCGCCGTGACCCATCGCCCCCGCCTGCAACACCAACTGCGCCGCCTCCGGGATCGTCATGAAATAACGCTGCATGTCCGGGTGCGTCACCGTCACCGGACCGCCCCGGCGGATCTGCTCTTTGAAGATCGGAATGACGCTCCCGCTGCTCCCCAGCACGTTGCCGAAGCGCACCGTCACGAACTGCGTCACGCTGTCCGGCGAGTGTTTGCTGAGCTGCTGCACGTACATCTCCGCCAGCCGCTTCGTGCAGCCCATCACGCTCGTCGGGTTGACGGCCTTGTCCGTGCTGATCATGACCATCTTGTGCACGCGCGTAGCCACCGCGGCGTCCGCGACGTTCTTCGTCCCCATCACGTTGTTCTTGATCGCCTCACCGACGTTGCACGAATGGTCCATCAGCGGCACGTGCTTGTGCGCCGCCGCGTGGAAGACCGCCGACGGCGACTCCTGCCGGAAGATCGCCAGCATCCGTTCCCGGTCGCAGATGTCCGCCACCAGCGGCACCACGTCCAATCCCGGCTTGCTGCGCCTCAATTCACGCTCGATTTCGAAGAGGTTGTTTTCACCTCGTTCGATCAGCAGCAGCCGCCGCGGACCGAACAGCGCCAGTTGCCGGCACATCTCCGCCCCGATCGAGCCCCCCGCGCCGGTCACCGCGATGCACTTGTTCCGCACGTACGACTCGATGATCTCCGTATCCAGCGTCACCGGCGCCCGGCCCAGCAGATCCTCGATGCTCACCTCGCGCACCTGGCTCACCTGCACGCGGCCCTCGATCAGGTCGCTGATGTGCGGCACCGTGCTGAACCGCAGGTTCATCCCCGCGCACAGTTCGACGATCCGCCGCACCTCTTTCGGCGGCGCCGACGGAATCGCGAACATCACCTCGTCCACTTCATACTTCGTGCACAGGTCCTGGATTTCGGCGATCCGCCCCAGCACCTCCACACCGTGGATTCGCGCGTGCAGCTTCTCGGGCGCATCATCCAGGAACCCCACCACCTCGTACCGCGCATCCCCCATGCGCAGGATTTCGCGCAGCAACGCCTCCCCCGAATCTCCCGCCCCGACGATCAACAGCCGCGCCTGCGCCTGCACCTCGCCCGCGCGGTACTCCTCGTAATAGAACCGCACGGCGATCCGCACCGCCGCCACCAGCGCGATCGTGCACGCAAAGTCCATCAGGAACGCCGAGTCCGGCATGTACTGGAACAGCCGGCCGCTGTGCCCGAAAAACGGCGCCAGATTCTCCACTGCGAAAAACAGCACTACGAACAGGAAGAAGCTCAGCCACGACGCATACGTCAGCGACACCAGGTCGCGCAGTCCCACGTAGCGCCATGAACTCCGCCAGATGCGGAACCGCGTGAACACCAGCATCTTGATCAGGATCACGAACGGCACCAGCGGCAGATACGTCCGCGAAAACCACGGGTCCGTCATGTGGAAGTTGTACGCCAGCCCCAGCGACAGCAGCAGGCTCAGCGCAAAGAGCACCGCGTGTATGCCCACCACCAGCGCGAACCGGTGACGGCTCACCCATGACCTGCTGGCGCCGGTTGGCGATGCGGAATCAGCGCTCAATGTGATGACTCTCGGTACCGATAAACGAACGACGGCCCGCGCACTTTCCGATGACGCAGGCCGGGTACATACATCGGGTTTTCCTCAGGGGTGACCGGACTTGAATTCGCCCGCGGGCCGCACACGCACGCGGCCACACGCAGCGCGCTTCAAAACAAGTGCCCCTCCTGTTTCAGCTAAAAGACGAACGGCTCCTCGGCGACGTTCGCCTGCTTGCTCGTTTCGGTCGGCGGCAAGAGCGCCTCGGCTATCGCCTCCAGCATTCCTTTGCCCGCATCCGAAACGTTCGAATCTGGTGAATTCGCCATCGCCTGCGCTGCCGCCCTCGCGTCGCCACGGCGACCCAGACACCACAGGCCGAAGATCTGCAGCACACCCTCATCCGCACCCGACTGGTACGCTCGCATTCGTTCCCCGAGTTTCTTCAGATCACCGTCCAGCACCTTCGGGTCGGAATACAGCGATTCCACGATGGCCATGTCTTCCGGAAACGGCGTTCGGCCCGTCTCCATCATCCGCCGGATGATGTGGCCGCCCTGCGTGTAGTTCCCGGCCGCCAGCGCCACCAGCGCCATCATCTGATCCAGGTCCGAGCGATGGCCCGGGCTCACCGACCGCGCGATCCCCAGCGTCGTGAACGCAGGTTGAACTCCCGCGCCCTTGCTGCCCGTATGAAACTCCTCGAGCGCTCGCGCGATCAGCGCACTGACTCGGCGGTCCACCTTTTCGTCCAGCAGCTCCTCCATCGTCGGCTGCCGGCCGCCGAAGACTTCTTCCCGCAGAATATCCTGTTCCTCAGACACCGCCGGCACGAAATCCTCACGCAGCGACAACGCCGACGACGCGGACATCGGCAGCACCAGCGTCCGACGTGGATCACGATAGCGCGCCGTCCGCGGCCGCGGACCCACGTCTTTCGCCCCGAATTGCTCGGCGACCCGCGTCAGTGTGTTCGTCATGAACGCTTTCTGTTGTGTGGCTCGTGCTAGCGGCTGCGGGCCGAACGTCCCCAGCGTGGTCGATCCCGCATACGGAGACGGCGCGACGCCGCCGCTCGTCCCCATGGCCGACCGGATTGCCGGATCGTAACGGGACGGGTGCGTGTCCTGATTGACGCCGAGCGGCGCCCGTTCAAAACTCGAACGCATCCCGCCGCCGAAACCCGGTCCAACCGGTCCGATGCTTGGGGCCCGGTAGCCCGTCCGCGCGGTCAACGCCGCCCCCGAGGACGGTGCAGTGATCGTCGTGTTGCTCCCACCGCGAAAGCTGTTCGCCTGGCCAAGCGCACTGTCAGCCGTCAGCCCGCAAAGAACTGACAGCCCTGTGAGCAATGCGCAGCAACGACCGCGAATCACCGTACCCGCCTCTCTTGTGCCCGCCGACTGGCCGATTCCCTCAGCCACCCTCCGGCCGGGCCAATCCCTCATAATCCTACAGTCTGCCGATACTTAAAGCAAAATCTTTCGGCTGCCCGAACACCGAACTTACCTGGTCTTCACTCATTTCCGGCCCCACACGCAAACATTCAGTGTGACCAGATCAATCACGACGGCCCCGGCGCCGTCGCTCCCCCGTCCACCGCGCCGACCGCTGACCGCTGATGACGGTCCGGAATCCGGTCAATCCGCCGTTTCAACTCCTCAAATAATCGGTCGCGCAGGTCCTTTTCGTTGTCCGAAAGCGCCCGTGTGCCGCGCGAACCCCGACCGGCCGCCCCGTCCCGCTCACGCGCCGCGAGCTGCACGCTCCATTGTGTCTGCACATCCCGGAGAATCGCGTGCGCGGCCGTTCGCTGCTCCTCGTCCAGACGGTACAGATTGCAGAAATCCCGCACGTATCGTTCCCACTCGCTCAACGGATCATTCGATCCCGCGTCCGCCGCTCCGCTCTCAGGCTCGCCGCCCGTGCCCCGCGCCGAATTCGCCTGCTGCCCCGGCTCCATCCCCCGGCCCATCTGTATCGGGTCGTGCTGCATTCCCCACTCTTCGGGGCTCCACTCTCCACGCTCCCAGCGTGACAGATCCTCGCGCACGTTCGCCAGCCGCCGGTCCGCCGCCGCCAGGTCGCTCTCGAGCAGCCGCTGCTGCTCCGGCGTCAGCATCGGACGAAGCTCGGCCAGCATCCGCTCTTCCACCCGCAGCCCGTCCTCGAGCAACGGCTGGACCTGCTTCGACCACCGCGCCACCTCCTCGGACGTGAATGGCCGCTGCTCCACGCGCGCGCGAAGCACCTCAGTCCCCATTTTCATGATCTCCCCCCCGTGCCGGCCCATGAACGTCATCATCTCGATCATCGCGCGCTGCTTGATCTCAGACTGCTGCTCCGCCGTCAGGTTGTAACGCCCCGCTACCGCCGCCATCCCCGTGTCAAACCGACCCATGATGTCGTACGGTGGGATTTCGCTGATGCGCCGCGCCGTCTCCAGCGTGAACCGGTCCGGCTCGCTGTTCCAGCCGTGTCGCTGGAACACATTCTCCTGCGCCTGATGCAAGAGCCGCGCCTGCTGTTCCCACGGACCGAGCTGCTTGACCGTGTCGACGAGCGGATCAGCCTCCGGCGGGAAAAACGAAGGCGCCGGTTCCTGTGCCCGCGCCGCCGGACCTCCCGCCACAACCGGCAACAACACACACCACAACCTGCACGCCGCCATACGCCGCCTGAACTTCGCGAATCTCATGATTTGACAGGCCTCAGCTTCAGTATTCGATACGCTCTGACCCCCAGGGTCCGCATCGACCACATTTTATACGGCCGGCACCGCCCGTTCCATGACGTAAACCCTTGTCCGACACCCGCCTAACTGATACCCTAGAAACAGTCGCCGGCTGGGATGCGCCTGGGCCGCGGCGAGTGCGGTCCGGGAAGTGGAGGATGAGGGCGACGCGCGGAGTCTGATACCTGCATTGCGCCTTGTGGAACGGACGGTTATCGCAACGGAGGCACGCTCTGCCCACCGCCGCCGCCCGTGACCCAGTCTCCGCCGATTCCCCCTGCCGCACCCGCAGCACTGTCCGAAAACCCGCGGCCGATCCGGCAGGTCCGCTGGGGGCTCTGGCGAATCAGCGCGGTGCCGCGGAATATCTCGTCGGCAGCGTCGCCAGGCCGCACCGCGGCGGCATACGATTGGTCGAGGAGGGCGCCAACCCGACCGGATGCTCTTCCCCGGTCCGCGCGGCACAGGCTGCCGGCCCGCGCCGTACGAGACGACCGGACGGGGTACCGGACTTAGACCTCGGCGGCCGGATGGGGGGGAACGTGCGGTCGTTCGTCGCTTGAAAATCATCCGTCAGACACAGGCAGGATGCAGATGAATTCCAGCAGATACCGTTCATGGCTCTGGGGACTCACCCTTCTCGCCGGCGGATCCATGCTCCTCGGCCTCAACCTGCCTCTTCACCACGCCGCTGCCGAACCCGAGCCGGCTTGGAATGAAATCGACCCGGCGGACAATGTCTCGGACCTCGAGGACATGGACGGTGAAGCTGACGACGGTCAATTCTCGCCTCGCGACGTCAATTGCGCCAGCCCCGGCACCTTCGACAGCCAGATCAGAAACCCCGGCATCAACGAAGGCCTGCTTTACGCCACGCTCCCCCTTCTCGATGGTGGCGACGGGAGCCTCACCGCCAACCAATCTGTCGCCCAGAAGGTGACCATCGACTCGGCCTGCCTCCTTCGCCAGTTCACCGTCGCCTATGCCACCGCCGGCGGGAGCGGAGCCAATCTCGCCAGCATGACCGTCGCTTTCTATAACGATGTGGCCGGTGCTCCCGCCGCCAACCCGCTCGGCGCTCGGTCCGTCAGCGGCCTTCCCCAGGGCTCTTCCGGGACGCGAACGCTCTCGTTCAATACCCCCGTTGACTTTCAGAATCTCCAACCCGGCGAATGGCTCCCCGTACCCCAGACGTTCTGGGTGGAGGTGCGCTTCGATCTCGCCGGATTTGGCGTGCGCACGCGATCCACCCCGCCGGACCCCGGCCAGTCCACCGGCGTCGTCGTCAGCCGCCCCACCAACACCCCCATTGCTGGCACGCGCTACATCAAGCTGGAACTCAAGGGCTCGGTCGACTGCGACAACAACGGCATCCCCGATCAGTGTGAAACGGTCGTCGACTGCAATAACAACGGCGTCTCCGATCTCGAAGACATCTCCTCCGGCACCAGTCAGGACTGTAACGCCAATCAGGTCCCCGATGAGTACGACGTCGACGACGGCACCAGCCCCGACTGCAACGCCAACGGCGTTCCCGACGAATGCGATATCGCCGCGGGAACCGGT
>CAZNDQ010000184.1:0-7665 GCA_964571825.1 uncultured Planctomycetales bacterium
CTTTGCGGGTCCGTCTTCGGCCAGTGTGCCCACTCAAGCGGGCCCCCGCCCGGCGCGAGGGATCGCTCTGCGGCCGCGTGATGCACATTGCATGCCGACATGGGGTAAGACTCGCGCGCGTGCGCTGCGATGCGCCTAACTATCTGTCAGAACAGGAGATGTGTTGAACAGTTGCCCAGATGGCATTGCGACGTCACGACTGCGCGCCTAGGCCAATTGAAGAAAAGACTGGCTCGATTGAGCCACTCTGCGCCGAAATGGCCGCTATCGCAGTGGTGCCGTTTCGGCCGGCGGATCCCGACCATCCGCCCAGTCGAGCACCTCGCGGATCACGGCCTCGAACGGTGTTCCGGTGGCCTTCTCCCCGGCCCGGACGTAGCTGTGGTCGCGCCCGACATAACGCCGAATGGTCACGTCGGTGCGCCCTGCCAGGAGCAACCGTAGCACGAGGTAGTCAAACGATTCGATCGGCAGAGCGAATCTCCCTCGTGGCGGCATTCATCGTGGGCTTGTTTTGGCCTGGGGTCGCCACGGCGGGGGTGGGGGGACCGTTCGCGCCGGAAAAGGTGGACTTCCTGCTGCGATCAGCGCACAGCGAAATGCACATCGAGTTGTTCACCGGCGGGGATACGGGGCCGATGAGCGGCTTGGTCCGGCTCTACCTGGGCGATCCCGGCGTGCCTGTGCCGGACGACATTCCGGGACTCGTCGGCGTGTCCGTGCGCAAGGCGGACCTGATCGGGCAGCTCTCGACGCCGACCATCCCGCGGCACCTGATCCTCGACCCGAATCAGCCCTCGACCGGGCGCTACAACTACCTGACCCAGCAGATCGCATTTGATTTGTACCTCACGACAGAACAGGGGCCATTGCCGGTGCCGATGCCGGTGCACCTGGCGGGCCGGCTGAATGGCGAATACCTGCACATGCGCGGCGACAACGGCAATGTCGCCGACGGGCTCGTCCGCCTGGTGATCGGTGCGGTGCGGCGTGACCTGTTGTTCTCGACGGAAATCGGCTTCACACCGGGGAATCCGCCGCATGTCAACACGCCGGTCAGCGACGGTGACCTTCTCTCCGCCGCCGGGTGGATCGTCCGCACGAACTTCGAGCTGACGCAGAACCTGGGCATTAAGCCGGTGTGGGGCCCGCTGGGGCTCGACGCGGCGTTCATGACCGACGACTGCGAGGTGTGGTTCTCTACCGAAGTGAACGAGTTCAGCGAGACGCTGGGGCCGCTGCGGCACGGCGACCTGCTGTCCGAAGTCGGCGCGATCGTACGCCGCAACATCGATCTGATTGCACCGTTTCAGCCGATGCCGCCGATCCCGGATCTCGGGCTCGACGCAGTTCACGTTTTTCCCAACGGGCTGATCCTCTTCTCAACTGAAGAGGGGTTCTTTTCGGAGTCGCAGAACCTTTTCGTCAGCGACGGCGACCTGCTCACCGCGACGGGCGTGATCGCGTTGCGCAATGCGCAGTTGCTGGCGCAGTTCAATCCGATCGGGCCGATTGCGCAGGATTACGGGCTCGACGCGGTGTTTTTCGCGCCGCCGCGCGCCAACACAACCGCCAATCGCGAAATCTGGTTCTCCGTTGAGGACGGCTTTCTCGATCAGGCTCACGGCGTCATCACCGACGGCGACCTGCTGAGCAACCGCGGGGAGGTTGTCGTGCGTAATCTTGACCTGGTGGAAGAGTTCGCGCCGCTCGAAGACGTCAACAACTTCGGCCTTGATGCGCTGCACGTGCGCGCCGTCGTGCCGGGAGACATCACGAGCGACAAACACATCGACCTGGTCGACTTTGCCACGTTCGCCACCTGCTACTCGGGCCCGAACGCGACCCAGCCGCCGGACGGGTGTCCGGCGCTGGAGTTCGTGGCCAGCGACACCGACGCCGACGGTGACGTGGACCTGCAGGATTATGCGACGTTCGCCGCGAACTACACGGGATAACCGACGAGAAACATCGGTTCCCGAACGAGCCTTCTTTCCGGTAGAGCCTGCCCGTCTCGCGGCGGTGTGCCCCCTGCGAGGCGGGCGGCTTTACATTTCGGGGCCCACTTCTTGTTGAGTCGGCGGGGGTCGGGCGGGTACAATCGAGGCTCCGGGGGCACACCTCAAACGGACCGCGCGGCGACCGCACACCGGCAGGGTTTCGGGTGCGCGGCGGGACAGGCGAATGAGTGGAGATTCACTCATGCATGCGGGCGCCCCAACCAGGCGCCGCGAATTGCGCGCGTGCGGGAGCGTTCGCTGTCCGCACGACGTGCTCCGGCGGGTGCTCGCCGCGATGGTTGCCTGCTGCGCGGCCGGAGCCCAATTCGCTGCGGCGGACGAGATCCGACTCTGTGGGGCGAGGCCGTCGGATACCTACGTGTCTCCGCAATTCATCGATGCGCGAGCCGCAGACGACGGAATTCGCTCCGATGACGACGCCGACCGACCTCGATACCTCGACGCGCTACACATGATTCAGGTCGGTGGACCGAGTCAGTTCGCGCGGCAGGTGTTCGACCCGCCGGGAGACGTGCTGCCCCGGCGCACCGACAATACGGCTGATGCGCCACCGGACCTGACCGGCCGCAACCTGCCCGACCTGGTCAGCTACGTCATCGGCCGCTGGTCGCCGACCGACGCCGGCGCCGATCCGTTTCTCGGCGGCTACAGCGGTACGGGGCGGTTTCTGCGTTTCGACATCTCGCTGAACGGGCTGATCAACCCGCCAGGGCCGGCCGGACTGATTGATGACGCGACCGACCCGACGCTCTACGGCCCACACCCAGTCCTCGGCTTTGTCGAGATCGACATGGATGTCAACGCCGACACGGGCGGTGAATTCAACTTTCCGCAGTATCGTTACCTGGGCAACGTCGGACGATTCGGCGGCCTCCCGTCCGCGCGTCCGGTACTGGCCCTGCGCGCGGCACGCGATCGACGTGACTTCTGCAACGCCGCGACGCTTTGCCCCGTTCAGCGTAGCGGTGAGGAGTTTCACCTGGCCTTCTTCGGCGACCTCTACGAACAGATTATCTTCCTCAACGGAAACAACGACGGGCTCTTCGAGGCGGGCGAGGTATGGGAGCTACGCGGGCCAATTCTGCACCGGGCGCACGGCTACGAACCGTTCAGTCTGGCGGGGGCCGGGCGCGGCGTCAGCGGCGGGTTCGGCGTCTACGAGCCACAGACACGTCTGCGCTTCGCCCACCTGCCGGCGCAGAATCGCACCGTCATCACCCTCGTGTTTCCGCTCGACAACGAGGGAGCAGCGGCCATGATCAGTGCGGTCAATGTCGAGCCTCTCGACGGAAACGCCGCCAACCAGGCGTCAATCCTCGAGGCGCTCGATGATCTCTGGTTCAGTGCCGAGTTTTTTCTGCAAAACCCCACAGGCGATCCGCGGCAGACGATAATCAACCAGTGGGCGGCACAGAATCCCGGCGATTACCTCGTGCCAATGGCCTGGGAGATGACCTTTCTCTTCTCTACGTCACATATCAACACCTCAGCCGGGTGCGGGGCATTCGGCGGCCCCTTCCTGCTCACCGACATCCACCCCAATGTCATCCCCGGAGATTTCAACGCCAACGGCGTCGTCAATCAGTTCGACGTGGCGCTCTGGCAGAATTACCTCAGCGCCAACGATGGCGGACCCGCCGACGAGGACGGCACGAATAATCTCGCGGTGCAGGTCCCGGCGTTCGCCTGCAACTTCAGTCTCTATGACGTGAACTACGACGGTGTCGTCGACGGCCGCGACCTCTTCTACGTCGGTCTTCCCGGCGACATCGACATCGACGGCGACGTCGATCTTGCCGATTTTGCGACCCTGGCTGTCTGCTTCGGCCAGGTGGCGGGCGATCAGGATCCGGACTGTCCGCCGCGGGCCTTTGCCCGTAGCGACCTCGATCGCAACGAGATTGTCAATCTTGTCGATTTCTCGTCGTTTGCGGTACACTTCAGCCCGTAAGGCAACTCACGGGCTGTTCGTTGCGCAATTCGGGCCTGCCGGAGCGGAAAGAAGTGATCCGGTCGAACGTCAGAATGGCGCCTCGTGCTGCGGGCCTCACGCTGATCGAGCTGCTCGTCGTGGTCTCGATCATGAGTCTGCTCCTGGCGCTGCTGCTGCCCGCCGTCTCGGCCGTGCGCGAGCGCGTCAAGGCCGTTCGCTGCATGGTCAACCTGCGCACCATCGTCTTCGACTTTCGCCTCTTCGCCGACGACTCCGCCGCTGGCAGCCGCGGCGACAGCGACATTCGCACCAACGCCCGCTGGAAGCTCGAGGACTTTGTCGAAAGCCAGTATCGCATCGACGAGTTCTGGTCCGGGCCGGATTCCCGCGAGCAGCCCATGACCGCGGCCAGGGAACCGACGATGTGCCCCTCGGCCCGCGGCACACTCAAGCGCGTCGCTAACCGGCCCTGCAAGGGACAGGCCGTTACGCCGCTCGACCTCGTCAGCTTCGGCTTCAACTCCCGCCTCGACCGTCAGGCCGCAAAAACGTCGCGCGGGCTGTTCCTCGTCCCCGTCGAGTTGAACCACCGCATTCTCGACGCGGCAAACGTGCCGCTGGCGTTCGACATTGACGGCGCGGTCGCGCTGCAGAAGAACAAGTTGCCGTACTTCTCCGCGCCGCCGGGGCCGTATCAGGACGCATACCGCAGTGGGGATTTCTGGTTCCCGTCCGCGCGGCACGACGGGCGGATGCAGGCCGGTTTCATCGGCGGGCACGTGCTGACGTCGCAAGCCCCGCTGCGGGCGTCCGAATGGAACTGGGGCTATCAGCCGACGCCGCCCGCGCCATGAGCCGGCGGCGCCACCGAACGCGAGAATCGACGGGACCATGAAACTCCGCACCCGACTGTCGCTGCTGACCGGCGTGTTTTGCCTGTTCATGATCGGCAGCGTGCTTTCAGCATCGTGGTGCATCCACGTCTATCTCGACCAGTCGTTCTTTGACTTCGCCCGCGCCTCGTTCCTGGCCGGAGCGCTGGGCGAGTTCGACGCGGCCCTGTCGCGCGCCGGCGTGGTCGAACTCACCGCGGAGGAGCTACGCGTCGGGCGCGAATCGCTCGACGAACTGGCAGACCTGGGCTTTGATCGCGCCCGCCTGGCGGAATTCCAGTGCCACCTGGCACAACTGCATGAATCGAACGGGACCGGCACTTCCGCCGACGCACGGGCAGCGACTATTGCCACACTGCGCGACGGGCTCCGTGAAGCGCGCGGCGAACTCGCCACGCGCCGCCGCGAGGCCCACGACCGCGCCTACGCCGCGCAGAATTTCATTGTCGGATTGCTCACCGCGAACATCATTCTCGGCTGCGCGCTGGTCGGGCTGGCGTTCCTCGGCGTCCAGCGCTGGATCACACGTCCGATCCTCCGCCTGCACGAGGCGGCCGGGCGCTTCGCTGCCGGCGACCTCGGCCATCGCGTCATTACCGGCACGACCGACGAACTCGGCCAGCTTGCGACCCAGTTCAACACGATGGCCGAGTCGCTCGCCGCCCTGCAGCGAAAGCTGCTGGAGCAGGAACGCGAAGCCGCACTCGGCGAAATGACGCGCATGGTGGCCCACAACATGCGCAATCCCCTCGCCGGCATCCGTGCCTGCGCCCAGTCGACGCAGCTCCACCTCACCGACGATCCCCAGGTGCACCAGCAGTGTGAGAAAATCATCGAGGTCGTCGACTCCTGCGAACGCTGGATCCGCGAACTCCTGCTCGTCAATCGTCCCGTCGAACTCACCGCCGGACCCACCGATCTGCGGCAACTGATCGAGCGCGTCGTCCGCGCCTCGCAGCCGCAGGCGGAGCGGCGCGGCGTCAGGCTCGAATCGCGCATCCTCGACCTCGCGCCGGGTGTGCTCGACTCCCATCTGCTGGAGCAGGCGGTCGCCGTGCTCATCGGCAATGCCATCGAGGCCTCCCAGCCGGGCCAGACCGTCGTCATCGAGGCGCGCGCGGACGACGACGCGGCCGGCGGCGTGCTGATCGACGTGCTCGACGAAGGCGTCGGCATCGCCCGCGAAATGCAGGAAAAAGTGTTCGAGCCCTACTTCACCACCAAGCCGACCGGCACGGGCATCGGACTCCATTACGCGCGGAAGATCGCCCGCGCGCATCACGGCGATCTGTCGCTCGTGCACAGCGACGGGGGTGGAACGCGCTTCCGCCTCATGCTGCCGCTCGAGCGCCGGTGTGGAGGAACGCGGTGGCCAGAGTCCTGATCATCGACGACGAAGAGGCCCTGCTGCGCAGCGTCGAACTGTCGCTTACGCGCAGCGGCCACACCTGCCTCACCGCGACGACCGGCCGGACCGGCGTGCACGCATTCGAGGCCGGCGCCGACCTCGTGCTCCTCGACCTCCACCTGCCCGACATGAACGGCCTCGAGGTGCTCGAACGCATCCGCCAGCGCGACGGCGCTGTCCCCGTCGTTGTCATTACCGCATTCGCCTCCGTCAAGGGGGCCGTCGCGGCGATCACCTCCGGCGCGCTCGACTATATCGAAAAGCCCATTGACCTTGAAAAACTCAAGATCGTCGTGGAACGCGCGCTCGAGACATCGCGGCTGCGCGGCCGCGTCGCCGGCTACGAGCGTGCTCAGCGCAGCGCCGCCCCGGTCGAGCTGATCGGGCGCGACGCAGCAATGGCTCGTGCGCGCGAAATGGCCGAGCGCGTCTCGGCGCCTGGCGTCAACGCCGCACGCGATCTGCCGACCGTCCTGCTGCTCGGCGAAACCGGCACGGGTAAGGGCCTCTTCGCCCGCTTCATCCACGATCACAGCCCCTGCGCCGACAAGCCGTTCGTGCAGGTGAACTGCGCCGCCGTTCCACCGACCTTGTTCGAGTCGGAGCTGTTTGGACACGAGCGCGGCGCCTTCACCGACGCCAAGGCCGAGCGGACCGGCCTGCTGGAGGCGGCGAACGAGGGCACCCTGTTCCTCGACGAGATTGGCGAGATGCCCATTGAATTGCAGACCAAGCTCGCCGTGGCGCTCGAGAAGAAGACCTTCCGCCGTGTGGGCGGCACACGCGAACGCCGCATGGACGCACGGATCATCGCCGCAACCAACGTCAATTTGCTCGAGGCGATCCGCGACGGCCGCTTCCGCCAGGACCTCTACTACCGCCTGAACGTTTTCGCCATCGAGCTGCCGCCGCTTCGCCGGCGCGGGCGCGACGTCGTCGATCTGGCCAGGCACTTTGTTGCTGCGTTTGCGCGCAAGTATCGCAAGCCACCACCCGCGCTGACCGACGCGGCGCGCGCCGCGCTGCTCACCTACCCCTGGCCCGGCAACGTGCGCGAATTGCTCCACGTGCTCGAGCGCGCGGTTCTGCTCTCGCAGGCCGACGAAATCGGTCCGCTCGACCTGAACCTGAACCCCCAGGCTGCTGCAATCACCCCGCCGTCGGGGCAGCTTGCCGCACCAAGCCCGCCCGCGGGGGGGCTCAACGGCCACCTCGACCTGACCGACCCCGCCGTCACCCTCGACGCCGTCGAACGCTCGCTGATCGAGGAGGCACTGCGGCTGAGCCGGGGCAACATCTCGCGCGCTGCGCGATTGCTCGGCATCGGACGCGGTTCACTGCGCCGCAAGCTGGAACGCCACCGCATCACCATGTACGTCGATTTTGGCTCAACCGGTGAGGAAAGCCGCG
>CAZNDQ010000185.1:0-7640 GCA_964571825.1 uncultured Planctomycetales bacterium
GACGCCCTCGACGGCTATCTGGCCCGGGCGCGCAACGAAGTGACCGCCCTCGGCAGCATCCTCGTTCCGTTCGTCGACAAGATCCTCATCTGCGGCGCCTACATCTACTTCGCCGGTCCCGGATTCCTCGAACGCGCTGCGCAGGGCCTGCGGCCCGCCACCGACGTCGACACCTGGATGGTCGTGCTGATCATCGGGCGCGAGTTGCTCGTCACCGGCCTGCGCGGCTTCACCGAGGCCAACGGCCGCGCCTTTGCCGCAAACCTCTGGGGCAAGCTCAAGATGGTGCTGCAGTCGGTCACAGTCGTCGTGATCCTCGTGACCGTCGGCCACCCCGGCTTCCTCTTCAGCGCCGCCTTCAGCGCCGGCTTCCGCCTGACGATGGTCTGGCTGACGGTAACTGTCACGGCCCTCTCGCTGCTGGCCTATCTCTGGCAGGCGCGACAGACCCTGCTCGGGGGCCGGCATGCGTAGGCTCCTCATCACTGCCTTCGGCCTCGGCAGCCTGCCGCTGGCGCCCGGCACCTGGGGTTCGCTCGGCGCCGTCGTCCTCTACCTCGTCGCCTGGTGCGTGCTGCATCACCGACCGGCCGGGGGCGCCTGGCTTAACGCCGCCCTCGCCGCCGCCATCCTCGCCGCTTCGATCGCCACCGTCGCCCTCGGCCCGTGGACCGAGCATGCATTCGGCGAAAAGGACCCCTCGGCCTGCGTCAGCGACGAACTCGCCGGCCAGTGGGCGGCGCTGCTGTTCGTGCCCGCCGGCGCGTCGACCGGCCCCATGCTGCTCACCGCCGCCACGCAGTTCGTCCTGTTCCGTGTGCTCGATGTCTGGAAGCCGCCGCCGGCGCGCCGGATCGAGCGGCTCCCGCACGGCTGGGGCGTCCTCCTCGACGATCTCGTCGCCGGACTCTACGCCAACCTCATCGGCCAGGCGCTGTTTCGTTACCTGCTCTCGCGGGGGGGATAAATCCGCATGAACGATCTGCTGCGCAGCATCATCCTCGGCATCGTCGAGGGCCTGACCGAGTTTCTCCCGGTCTCCAGCACCGGACACATGATCATCGTCGCCCCGCTCATCGGCGTCGACACCGCGTCCGAGTACTGGCAATCCTTCATCTACTTCGTCCAGATCGGCGCCATCCTTGCCGTCGTGCTCTACTTCCGCCGCCGCCTGTGGGACATGACCATGCATCGCCCGCACCGGCCCGCGCGCGAGCATCTCCTCGTCAAGCTCGCCGTGGCCTTTCTCCCCGCCGCCGTCGTCGGCCTGGCCTTCGACGACGCCGTCGAGGCCTGGCTCGACGGGCCCGTCACCGTCGCCATCGCCCTGATCGTCGGCGCCGCGCTGATCGAGTGGATCGAACGCACCCACCTCATCGCCGCCACGGAATCCACCGATGAGATGACCCTGCGCCAGGCGCTGCTCATCGGCGTAGCCCAGTGCCTGGCCATCGTGCCCGGCACCTCGCGCTCGGCGGCCACGATCATGGGCGGTCTGCTCGTCGGCCTCTCCGCGCCCGCTGCGGCCGAGTTCTCCTTCTTCCTCGCCATCCCGACCATCTTCGCCGCCGGTGGCTACAAGCTGCTCAAGTACCGCGCAGCGCTGACGGCCGACAACGCCGCTGTGCTCGCCGCCGGATTCCTCACCGCCTTCATCGTCGCCTATTTCGTCGTCGCCGGGTTCATGCGCTACATCCAGACGCACCGCTTCCGCGCATTTTCCGTCTACCGCGTCGTCCTCGGCGTGATCGTGCTGATTTGGTATTGGCGGCAGGTCGCGCCGGGCCGGCCCTGAAGCGCGACTCAGATCGGCGGCTTCTTGACGATCTGCCAGTCGCGCACGCGCCAGCCCCACGCCTCCGGCGGGCCCGCCTCCGTCACCTCGGCGCCGACAAACTCGCCCGTCGCCATCGCCGTCTGAAACTTCGTCGGCTCCGGCCCGAAGTCGATCCGCGGCACCGTGAACGACGCAGGCAGCCCGTCCCGCTCCCATTTCTTCGTCTCTTCGTTCAGCCGCTTGTGCCAGACCTCGACGTTCACCGTGCACACGGCCCACCCGTGCTCCTCGACGGCCGTCACATTGAACAGGATCCTCTTCCCGCCGTCCGCCGTCTGCTTTTCCGTGACCTCCAGCGCCACGTCGATCTTCGGCGATTCCCCCTTTGCCAGGTCCAGCCCCTCGCACTTGTACTGGTATTCCACGTCCTTTTCGCCGACGTCGGCGTTCTCCGTGAACTCGGTCCGCGGCTCCGGCCCCTTGTCACATCCGGCGCCCAGCGCCATCGCTGCGGCGAACAGCAGCGCGGATACACACCCGATTCGCCTCATGTGTCGCTCTCCAATTCACGGATACCCGTACTTGACATCTGCCGTCGAATTGTACCCTTCGCCGGTGCGCGGGGCCAGCCGCGCTCGCCGCGCGAACCACCCGCTGCGCGCCGATGCCGCGGCCCGCACGCGCCCTCAGCCGCCGCCGCTCCACCGCGCGTCCATCTCCCGGATGAACTCCGCGTCGGGCCGGCCCTCGCGCAGCGCCACCAGCGCCCGCGCATCCTCACCCACGGGCAGACGCAGGAACGGCTCCGCGCCCGACGCCGCCCGGAGGATCGCCTCGACCACCTCGGCCGGGTCCTGCTTCCGCGGGATGATCCGCGAAAACGCCGCGTCCCAACGCTTGCACGCTGACCGATACGGCGAATCCTCCGCCGTCAGCTCCGCGTCGCGCAGCGCCGACCGCGGACCGAAGTCCGTGTCGTACGAGCCCGGCTCGATCACGACCACGCGCACCCCGAATTCCCCCACCTCGTAATGCAGCGACTCGCTCAACGCCTCCACGGCAAACTTGCTCGCGTTGTAATAGCCGCTGCGCGGAAACGCCGTTCGCCCGGCAATGCTCGAAATGTTGATGATCGTCCCGCCGCGCCGCTCGCGCATCCCCGGCAGCACCGCCTGCGTCACGCGGATCAGCCCGAAGACGTTCGTCTCGAACATCCGCTGCACCTCGTCCACGTCGCCGCTCTCCTGCAGCGCGAAATACCCGTACCCCGCGTTGTTCACCAGCACGTCGATCCGCCCGAAGCGCGACTGCGCCGCCGCCGCCGCGCTGCGCACCTGCACGTTGCGCATCACGTCCAGCGGCAACCGCAGCAGCCGATCGTCGCTCCCCGCCAGCCCCTCCAGATCGCGCGCGTTTCGCGCCGTCGCCACCACGCGATCGTCCGTCCGCAGCAGCCGCTCGCAGAGTAGCCGCCCGAAGCCCGTCGAACACCCCGTGACAAACCAGACTTTCGACATGCTCGCGCTCCGTCCCCGAAGTCTGCCGCGCGCCGCGCCTCACTCCCCCGGCCCGACGATCAGCACCCGGCACACGTCGCCGCGCAGCCGGTCCACCGCCCGACGCACCGCATCAAAGTCGCCCGCCTCGATCCGCGCGCCGCGCAGCTCGATCGTTCGCGACAGGCTCAGCGCGTTGTCCGCTGTCTCGACCGACTGTTCGAGCCGCCCCCACGTTCCGACGACGCTCGGCTGCGCCGCCGGCATCGTCGTCGGCCGCCACCCCGCCGGATACTCGACCCGCAGCTCAACCTCCTCAACCGCCGCGCCGGCAAGCTGCACCGCCAGCGTTCGCTGCGTCGGCCGCAGCGGCAGCGGCACCTTCTCCAGCAGCAGCGGCTGCTCGCCCAGTGTCATCAGCCGGCCCCCCGCCACCGCCGCCAGCGGCTCCTTCGCCCCGATCTTCGCCTCCGCGCGAAACGTCTCCGCGCTCAGCTCCGACGACCGGAGCTGCTCAACCTTGAACCCCGGCAGCAGCCGCCCCAGCAGTGCACCCACCGCCTGCGTCTTCTTGTCGTTGTCGCGCAGCGCCGCAGCATCGACGAACAGCCCCGACAGGTGCACCCGAATGTCGCCCGCCGCCGAGCCGTCCTCCTTCAACACCAGTTCCACCCGCGCCCGGACGGAACTCGCCGCCCCCGCGCCCGCGCCGGCCAGCGCGACCCTCCGCATCGTCCCGTCGCCCGCGATCCCCAGCAGCGTCCGCTCCGCCCACGCGCCGAACGGCATCACCGCACCCTGCCGCGGATGTACGTAAATCAATCCCTCGCCCGTCTCCACCTCCAGCACGACCGCCTCCAGCGCCGAATCCACCGGCACCTCGTCCGCAAACTCCGCCGATACCACCGCTATCATCGGCGTCGCCGTCAGACCGGCCGCGCGCAGCGCCGCCAGCCACAGCGCGGCGCTCTCCGGCGCGCTGCCGTAGTTGGCGCGAAAGACCTCCGCCGCCGGCCGCACGCCGCGCCCGCTCCACGCACTTCGTGACTCGACGAAGTTGAACGACTTGCCCAGCGCCTCCCCGACCGCGCGGACCCTGCCCGCCGCGTCGATCTCCTTCTCCGCCGCGTCCCGCGCCAGCTTCGTGATCGCCTCGTCCGCAACGGCTGACTGCTCCACCCCGCGCAGCAACTCCCCCGCCCACTTCGCCGCCCCCGCACACGTCGTAAACCGC
This sequence comes from uncultured Planctomycetales bacterium, assembly GCA_964571825.1. Lineage (GTDB taxonomy): Bacteria > Planctomycetota > Phycisphaerae > UBA1845 > CAZNDQ01. The sequence goes on from CAZNDQ010000185.1 coordinate 4,508, forward strand.
AGCCGCCCGCACCGCTGATTCGCCGGCGGCGCCTGCGGCTCATCCTCGCACCGCCCCAAGTCGCGGAACTCCCACACATATGTGTGCACCCCCGCCTTGGCCGACACCGTATTCCTCCCGATCACGTTCTCCAGCCGATGATGAATCGCCTGCGTCGCCGGCGCCGTCACCGCGACCGTCCGCGACACCACCGGATACGCCTCCTGTACGCGCACGTCGCCCCAGAGCCACGGCCGGACCCCCGCGCGCGTCGTCCGCACGAAGTGCAGCTCCAGCACCGCCCCCACCTCCACGCCGCTGAACGACACCACCGTCTGCCGCAGGTCGCCGTACGCCGGCCACCCGGACGTGTCGCCCCCGGGCGAAACCACGTTCCGCGCATATCCCGGCGCCTCGATCGTCCGCCCGTCCGCAAGTTGCGTCCGCGCCGCCACGATCTCCAGCGCCTCGACGCCCTCGCGATGGTCGATCCGCACGTCGCCCAGCGAACCGTACACCCGCGGCGACAGCACCTTCGTCCACACGTGCTCCTCATACTGGCACGCGCCGTCCGCCCCCAGCGTCCACGCCTGCTCCAGCCGCAGAATGATCGCGTCATCCTGCGGAAACTCGGCTGCGCCGAGCCGAAACGCCTCCCGCACATCATCCGCCGGCGAAGCCGCCGCCGTCCGCGCAATCGCCGCGAGCAGCAGCGGCAGCACGGCCGCCGCCGCCATCGCCAATCCTCGCCCCGGCCGCTGTTCCTTACTGCACCGCATGCGTCGCTTCCCCTTCCTGTGCGTCCCGCGCATCCGCCACCGCGGCCCGGGCCTCCTCCGTCGTCTTGCACACGATCCACGCCCCGCTGATCTCGTTCATCCCGTCGATCGCCTTCTTGTAGTCCGCGTACACCTTCGGCTCGACGATGTGATGTTTCGCCTGAATCTCGAACCGGTACCGCAGTTCGTCCGCCTCCGCCGTCGCGCTGAACTTCAGCGTCGCCGCCTCGTTCTCGATCTCCCGGTCCTTCGGCCGATCGACGATCTCCCACCCCGACGGCAGCCGGATCGTCTCCTCGTACACCAGCCGCCGCGTCGCCCGCAGCCGCAGCCCGAACTCCCGCTTCTCCCCCAGCTCGTACAGCAGGTCTGCCGCAAACACCCCCGCCAGCGGATGCGACATCAGCGGCAGATGAAACAGCCGCTGCCCATCGTGCCCCAGCGCGTAGTCCGGTGCCTCCAGGCGCGCGTCCACGAACGCCGGCCGCGAATAGTCATACGGGTCGATGTGCTCGACGCCCGCCACGCGCACCTGCGGCCCCAGCCGCGCAAACTGCTCCTCGAACCACCCCGCCAGCCGCCGCGCGTTCTGCCCGTGAATCCCGCGCCGCAGATACGTATCCGGATACCCCTCCGCCTCGTCCCACCGCATCCGCGCCGCCAGCCGCCCGTCCGGCCCGATCACCGCCTCGCTCCGCGCCGTGATCGAGTTCTGCTCCGGCCCGTAATACGGCGACAGCTCCAGCCCCCGCCCCTCCGGCACACCGTGCACCACCGCCTGCAGCGCCTCCCGCGTCGACCAGTACTCCCGGCTCAGCGGCACCCAGGTGGGGTCCAGCAGTTGCAGCGACCCGTCCCCGTGCCGCACCGACACCACCGTATGATTGAACTGATCCGCCGGGATCACCTCCACGTCCGACCCCGCCTGCGTCAGCACCGGATACGCCTCCAGCCCCGCCGCCCGCAGCATCGTGATCAGCATCCCCGCCTTGTCTTTGCACACCCCGCCGCGGTCGCGGAACGTCTCGATCCCCGTGTGCAGCGTGTACCCCTCACACGGCCCCCGGCTCGTCCCGATATACCGCACGTGGTCCGCCACCCAGTGCTGCAGCGCCGCGATCTTCGCCTGCTCGTCCGCCAGCCCCTCCGTCAGCTCCGCCACCTTCGCCCGGATCTCCTCATCCGCCGCGAACTGCGGCTCGTTCACCTCGTGGAACCAGCGCGACTTCGCCTCCCAGTCCCCCAGCGTCGCCATCACCAGCTTCGTCGCCGCGTCGCTGAACGCGATCATGTGCGGCTCGCTCTTGAGCGCCGGCACATCGCGCGCCTCCCACGAGTAGACGAACTCCTCCCCCTCGAACTTCAGCGAGCCCGCCAGCGTCCCGTGGTAAATCTCATACTGGATCGGCATCTCGCGCGGCAGCCGCACCGTGTACCGCATCTCCAGGATCGGCACCCGCGCCTGAAAGTACACCGTCTCGTACCAGTGCCCCGGCATCGGCGGGATCAGCCCTGCGGCCTCGTCCTCGCCGCCGCCACGACCGCCACCGCCGCCCCCGCCGCTTTCGCTCAGATACGCGATGTTGAACCCCGTCTTGCTCGTCACCATCTCCACCGCGTCGCCGATCTCCAGCCGCGGGATCGATAGCATGTGCACCTGGTTCCCCCAGTAGATCGCCCACGCCGGCGCCGGCTTGTGCACCATCGTCCCCAGATCGACCTCCTCCGTGCTCCCGTCCTTGCGGTGCACCCGCACCGCCCGCACCGCCAGCCGATTCGTCGCCGGGTCATACTCGAACGTCTGCGCCGAGTACGACCGCACGGCCGCATCCGTCAGCAGCTTCACCACCTCGACCCGGTCCGTCGTCGCCACGCCGCTCGGCCGCACCCGGCATTCCGACTCGTCCAGCACGATGACGTGCGCGGCGCCGGGATACTTCTCCGCCTCCCCCGCCGCCTTGACCTTCTCCCGGATCGCCTCCGGCCCGCTCAGCGCCGCCGACACCTCCCCCGCGCCGACCCCGGCGACCACGATCAACGTAAACACCACCCGCCAAACCATCCGTTTCATCGCTTGTCTCCCGAATCCGCCCGCGCGGCGCGGCCGCAGGGGTCGCGCTGTTCGCCCGCCCTGCACCTTTCACGCCCAGAATCAGCCCGCCCGGCGAAGAATGCCGCCATTATACCCGCCCCCGCCGCGCCCCCGAAACCGTCGCTCCCAGCCTCCCGAAACCCTACAACCGCCCGCCGACGCCGCCAGACTCCCCTGCCAACCCCGGGAATGACCCGCCGCAATCCGTCGTGCTGCGTCGCCGACTTGAAAAAAAATCGCCTGCCCTGTGCCATTTTCGCTTGCATCGGGATCGTGACTGTAT
>CAZNDQ010000186.1:0-1033 GCA_964571825.1 uncultured Planctomycetales bacterium
TCGGAGCAGCCGGGGCCGAGGCGTGAGCCGGTGCCGGGGTGATCGCAGGTACCGCAACCCGAGGAGTTGGTGGCAAAGAAGCCGTGCTTGAGCCAGGCGGCACCGATCTGTTCGAGGCGGTTGTCGCGGATGCGGTAGAGGTTCTGCGCGATGACGGGGTGCGTCGTGGCCATCGGCGCGTTCCAGTTGACGTCGACGGTGCCGACATTGCAGGAGGTGGTGCTCATCGCCATTCCGGTGACGCCGTCGGGGAAGGTGCCGACGCGGCCGATCTGCGAGAGGCTGCTGAGCGCGGAGATGGAGATGTCAAGGACGTCGCCGCGCGGCGCGGCGTCAACCTCGGCCGCGTCGAGCGGCGCGGCAGTGATCGTGCCGGTGCGCACGGCCGACAGCCGCGTGCGCATCTCGCCGATAGCCCAGCCGGCCAAGTTCGGCCGACCGAGCGCCTCTGCCCACTCCGCGGTGATCCGCAGGTCAACCCAGCCGAGCACGAGTTCGCCGATCTCGGCATCGAATGCCATGCTGGCGTGGCTGATCTCGAAAAGGCCGATTCCGCGGCGCAGATCGCCTGCGAGCAGGGCTTCAGGCGTTTTGGTTTCCGCGCGGTCGAAGGCGAAGTCGATGAAGTCGGATATTCCCGCATCGTGCTCGAACAGCAGGCCCCCCTCGTGGGTGAGCCGGCCGTCGAGTAGACGCTCGACAAGCTCCGCGCGCACGGTGAAGCGCAGCGAGGATTCCGGGCGGACGACGAACGCCAGCCCGCCGCCCCCGTCCTCCTGCGGTTCGACGGCGTCAACAACGGTCGCCACGCCGAGACCCAGTTCCTTGAGGAGGACGTGGTTGAGGCGGATTTCGGTCTGTCCGCCGGCGACGGTCCAGACCTCGGCGGCGGGCGCGATCTCCGCGGCGCCGTCGCGGGCGGAGCAGGCGAAACACAGAATCAACGCGAGAAGCAACCGTGGTGCGCGGTGCATAACGAATCCTCGTGTACGAACAGGGTGGCGGGCGCGTTTTTTCGGCCGGACTGCGACCG
>CAZNDQ010000186.1:1043-7638 GCA_964571825.1 uncultured Planctomycetales bacterium
GAGGTGTGCTTCGTCCGCCCCTTCGGCCATGCCCGTCATGACCGCCGTAAGAGAAGTTTACGCCTGTTGCGGCAGGCTTTCAATGGCGGAAGCGGGCGCGATAACCGCGCGTCGCCGGCGAATGAGTGTCGATTATTCGACAAAGTGGCAGTTGGGCGGTCCGATGCCGTCGACGTCGAGCTGATAGACGGCGGCGAAAGTGACGAAATCGACGAGATTGACGGCTCCGTCGCGGTTCATATCAAGGCAAAAGGTAAGGGCCTCGGGGCAGAAGGCGGTGATCTGCGGCTCGCCGAAGCAGGCGGCGAAGGTGGAGAAGTCGGCGAGGTTGACGTTTCCGTCGTGGTTGAAATCACCGCAGACGCAGCCGCCGGCTTCGCATTCGTCGAGGATGCCGTTCTCGTTGAGATCGCGGCTGGTACCGTCGAGCACGTCGCACTCGTCGGGGGAGCCGCTGAGATTACAGTCGAGGCTGAGACCGGCGGCGATGTCGCACGCGTCGGGGGTGGCATTGGCGTTGCAGTCGTTGTCCGCCATGACGACAGCGCGGAGATAGCCGGAGGCGGAAGTTTGCGTGAAGCGGTTGTAGATCACGCCGAGCGACCGGCCAACCGTTGGCTGAATGGTCGTTCGCTCCCAGCCGAAGGCTGCGCTGCTGAAACGAACTTCGAGCCAGATGTGCGCGGGCAGCGTGAGCGGTGGATCGAACTCCTCGGCGAGTGTCGTCGCGTTCGGCGCAAGCGCCAACGTGCGCGTCAGCAACAGCCCGGCCGGCGGCTTGATCTTGTTGTCGTGGCTGTTCGAGTAGAAGCGCACGGTGGCCACTCCACCCGAACCTGTGCCCGCGAAGAAGTCGATCTGGTAGCGGGTCAGTTCGATGGCGTGACCGAAGTGCAGATCGTGGGCGATGGGGTCGGCGGTCTGCACGGCGCCGGTGGCGGCCGCGCGGTTCTCAAATACGTCGACGCCGAGCAGGAGGTCGCAGTCGTCGGGGATGAGATTCAGGTTGCAGTCGGGCCCGGCGCCCGGATCACCGCCGCCACTCAGGTATTGCTCGCAGTCCGGAAACGATCGACTTTCGGATTGCACGGCAGCCGGCGGAGATAGTGGAAAGGAGAGTGGCGCCGTCGCTAAAGCGTCGGCGGGGAAAGCGAGGAATCCGGCCGCCGCCGCGAAAACCATGCGCAACACGTTGGCGGCGTCCATCCGGCAGGGCGGACGACAAGTGATCCCGGTCGCAGATTGAGCAGGCCTGGTCATAGGGAAATATCCGACGGGACCGCAGAGACGCACATCAGGATACCAGAACGGAATCGGAAACTCCAGTGTTTTCGAGCGTCGCGTGTTCGAGATCGCGTAGGGTGTCCGCCGCGACCGATCGGATGACCGGTGGATTTGCGAAGCGTCAATGGGTGTGGGCCTTGAAAGGCCGCTGCCGGGGCCCTAGAGTGCCCGCCTTGAGCGCAACCGGGGCTTGCAGAAGCGGGTTTTCACGATGATCAAAGCAACGAATATTACCTGGCACGAAGGGCACGTCACGCGCGGCGACCGGGAGAAGCTGCTGGGGCAGAAGGGGGCGACGTTGTGGTTCACGGGGCTGAGCGGCTCGGGCAAGAGCACGCTGGCGTTCACGGTGGAGCACGCGCTGGTGCAGCACGGGCGGCTGGCGTATTGCCTCGACGGGGACAACATCCGGCACGGGCTGAACAAGAACCTCGGGTTTTCACAGCAGGACCGGGAGGAGAACATCCGGCGGATTGGCGAGGTGGCCAAACTGTTCGCTGATGCGGGCGTGATCACGATGACGAGCTTCATCAGTCCGTATCGGGCGGACCGGGACAACGTGCGGAAGCTGCACGAGGCGGCCGGTCTGCCGTTTCTCGAGATCTACATGAACACCCCGATCGAGGTGTGTGAGACGCGCGATCCGAAGGGGCTGTACAAGAAGGCGCGGGCGGGTGAACTCAAGGGCTTCACTGGGGTGGACGATCCGTACGAGGCGCCGCTACAGCCGGAGCTGACAATCGACGCGGGCAAGGCCTCGCCGCAGGAGGCGAGCGTCACCATTCTCCAGCACCTCGCCAAACTGGGCCTCATCTCCGACCTGCGCGATTGAAGCGGGCGGTGTTTGTTCGACGGCAATTCGACAACGATTCTGCGGCGGGCATACAATCGGCCGGTCGGCATCGCAACCCGCACCAACAAACATCCACCTCGGAGGGTGCCGTGCCCGGCGTCCTGGTCGGTATTGCAGTCATTGCGTTCCTGATTCTGTTTCGCATCCTGACGGGCATGAGTGCCGAGCGACGGTTGCGCGCGCGCCTGTCGGCGTATCGCGCGGCGGGTGAGCCCGTCGAGCCGGTGGACTTTGTCGGGCCGGAGGTCCCTGACGAGGAGAATGCTGCGGTCTTACTCCGTCTGGCGGGTGAAGAGTGGGTCGAACCCCGCGCGAGTCAACACCCGATCCAATTCGCCACGTTCGATCTGTCGCACGTCGCAAAGGATCTACCTGCGGCGCGGCAACTGCTGAGCGACAACGCGGCGGCCCTGCAGCTCATCGAGCGCGCGTGCCGGTGTCTGGCGTGCGAGTGGAACCTCGTGCCGGCGCACGACGCAAGCTTCCTGGCCACGTTCCCGATCAGGCAACTGGTCAAGCTCCTGGCGATCGCGGCGCTGGTGGCACATCAGGACGGGGATGATGAGGGTGCATTGCGGTCACTTCGGCAGGCACAGAAGATCACGGACTTTGCCTACGCGTATCCGGTCGGAGTCGGACTGCTGATTGCCCTCACCGCGGACCTGATCCTGTCCTTCGCCATCGAGTATCTGTCGCCGGCGATGCGGTTGGAGCGGGACGGTGAGCGCGCGCTGGCCCGCGAGTGGATTCACGGGGCGTTGGATGAGGCGCCGCTCCGGCATGCGCGCCGGCGGGCGTTTCTCGGGGAGCGTGCGTTCACGCTCGACGTTCTTCGGGCGCTGCGCGCGGGAATCGACTCGACGCCGAAAGTCGAAGGCTGGCCGTCCCCGTCGCGCCCGACCTCGATCGAGCGTGTTGTCTTTGGGCCGCTGTGGACGCGGGCGGCCATTCGATCGCTCGACTTGCTGACGGATGTGGCCGAAGAGGCAGACTCGTACGAACTGCTCCGTCGGCGGCGGGCGAATCAACGCCTCGATCTGTCGATCGTGGTGGCGCCGGTGTCACGCTGGTTCCGCGGGCTTCAAGCCGTGCGGCACGACGCGTATTTTCCGCTTCATTCGCACATGATGTTCCTCGGCGCGCTCGCGCGGCGGCGGATGGCGGCGGCGGCGCTGGCGCTGCGGCTATTTCACGCGAACCATGGGCACCTGCCGGATACCCTCGCCGAACTGGTCCCGCAGTATCTGACGCACGTGCCACTCGATCCGCTGGCGCCGGCACCAGCGGAAATCCACTATCGCCCAAGGCCCGAACCGCCCGTGCTGTACAGCGTCGGGCGAGACGGGAGGGACAATGGTGGACGAATCGCGTTGGACGAGAAGGGGCTTCCCGTGACGGAGGGAAGCGACGATTTGTTCTATCTGCGCCGCGAGGATCGGCCGCGGCGTCCATTGCCGCCGCTTCACGTTGAGCCGGGCGACACACTCCGGGGGGAAGGCGGCGTTTCGATTTGAGAGCAATGGGACAAATTGCGGCTTGATCCGCGTGGCGCGCGTCCTAGAATCCGGCGCAGCCGTTCAGGCGAGGCCCTGTTGATCGCCGGCAGTGACAAGTCCATCCGGATCGACGTCGGGAGGACGGCCCCTTGCTGACGATGACGAGCGAGTATGCGTTGCGGGCGTTGATCTTCATTGCCCGCGAGTGCCAGGACGAGCCGGTGCTGGCGCGGCAGATCGCCGAATCGACGGGCATCCCCGGCAACTATCTGAGCAAGATCCTGCGCGAACTGGTGCGGGTGGGCGTGCTCGACTCGACGCGGGGCATCGGCGGGGGCTTCCGGCTGCTGCGGCCAACGGAAGAGCTGCGGCTGGCCGTAATCCTGGCCCCGTTCGAGAGTACGCTGCAATACGACCGCTGTCCCTTTGGGAGCGGGACTTGTTCCGACGAAAACCCGTGCAACGCGCACGAGCACTGGCGGCCGTTACGCGCAGCCGTCCATCAGTTCCTCGAAAACACGACGCTGGAGCAGATCGCGAAGGGCGGCGTGGCGCGCGGCACAGCGCCGCCACGGTCGCTCTGACGAGGCGAGCCACCTGCGCAAATCGGGCGGGCCGGCGGCGCTGGGGCGGTTCGGGCCGTGTTGCCGAGGGCGGTGTGGATTGCCGGAGCCGTGCGGGCTTCATACGATACGAGGTCATGTATCAGGTTACGGTGCAGGAGAGGCCGGCGCGGCCGTGGGCGAGCCTTGTTGGCGCGGTCGGCGCATTGGCGTTAGCGCTGGGGATGGCGGCGTACGTAACGCAGGACAAGCGTCATTTGGCGCCGGTCGAATTGGGGGCACCGGTACGATTCGAACATTGGCGGGCGACGATCCGCATCCCGACGAGCTGGAGCCACGTTGGGTTTGCGCAAAAGGGCTTCGAGACGTCGGACGTCTTCATCGAGCGGACGCAGCGGCCCGATCCGCGGCAGATCGAATTCCGCCGCATATTCCGTAACGTGTATCGTCCGCCATCGTATTACATGGACCCGGCGCAGTTGGTGCGGCTGTTTCACTTCTCGGCGGCCGACGTGCAGAATCCGATGACCCTTGAGCAGGAACCGTTCGGCCCGCTGCCCGGTTTTCTTGTGCATGCGCTGAGCTTTGCGGCACTGGTCGGGGTGGCGACGGACGGGAACCTGTACATCGCGGAAATCAAAAGCTCGACGGGCGTCCGGCGGGCGGATATCGCTGCGCTGCGGGCCTGCGTGAATACGCTGGTTTTCCTGGATCGGCGGGCGGACGGCGGCGGGCAGGGTGCGGTGACGGCTCGATCGGACGACGGCGCAAACGTCGGGAGGGGCGCGCACGATTCGGGCCGGTTCAGCGCGCCATCCTGAACGGGTCTCGCGGAGGAACGCTGGATGTACGTGCCGCGGACATCGGCGGCGAGAGGTCGAAGCACGCTTTTGCGGCCGGGGCGAGTGCGCGCTGCGGCGGGTGCGCTGTCGGTGTGGCTGGGGGTGATACCAGCCGCGGCGCAGGACGCGACGACGGGCGCGGCGCCGCCGGCGCGACCGCCGCTGTTGGGCGAGCGGTTCGTCGACCCGACGTTTGGCTTCTCGATCCGGCCGTTCAACCTGGCCAATGTGAGCCGGTTGAAGATCGCCGACCCGCTGGAGGGGTATCAGCTCGTGGAGTTTGTGCACCAGGAGCGGCCGTGGCTGTTGGTGGTGTGCCTGGACACGTTGCAGTCGTCGATGCGTCCGGAGGAGTTTGTCGAGGCGCTGCAGAAGTTCTGGGAGAGCCGCTACGAGAAGGTGGAGCCGGTGGGGCGATCGGCGCGGCGGATCGGGGCTCGGCCGGGGGCAGTCTGGCACGGGCGGTACTCGGAGACGGTGGCGCGGTGGTCGATGCACGAGGCGGTGGTCGAGCTGCGCCCGCGTGAATTTTTCCGGATCGTGCTGAAGGTGCCGCTGCGCGACGCGGACGTGGCCGAAGCGGTGTTCGAGGTGATCCTCGACTCGTTCGAGGTGCTGCAGTCGGACGTCGGCGCGCAGCAGCTTTCCGAGGCGCTGCTGCGCGGGCGGGAGTTTCTGGAGAGCGATCCCGCGACGCGGCTGGGCGGGCGGCTGGACGCGGAGGCGTGGATGCTGATCCGCCGGGCGGGTCGGGAGATCGGCTATGCGCACGTGACGGAAGCCGCGGAGACGCGCGGCGGTCAGCCGGGCATCCGGGTCAGCGAGCGCGGATGGCTGTTTCTCGACGGCGACGTTGCCCATCAGATTCAGAACGACCACTTCGTCGCGCAGGACCTGCGCGAGGGGCTGCACGAATCGCGGGTGCGGGTGGTGACGCCGGGCGTGGAGGGCGGCGCGCCGACGGTGCTGGCGTATCTGGAGCAGGCGGTGCAGTCGGGCGATGCGCTGCTGCTTTCGTACACGGAGCAGGCCGGCGACCGCAGCCTGACGAACCGCACGGTGGAACTCGACAGTTCGTACATTCCGCCGGCGCTGGAGCGGATGCTGCCGCGTCTGATCCCGCGTGATCCGGGCGTGCTGTATGCGTTCTCGTCGTACAATTCGCAGCGGCGTGGGCTGGTGCTGCACTCGTTCCGCATCCTGACGCGGGAGGAGGTCGGCGGGGATTTTCCGCCGGAGGCGAAGTTCGTCGTGGAGGACGCCGAGGGGCTGGTGCGGCCGGGCAGCCGCATCTACCTTGACGAGGGGGGGCACATCGTGCGCGTCGTGGCGGGCGACGACCTGCTGGTGCGGACGACGGCGGCGCGGATCGAGGCGCAGTTCGCGGGCAAGCGGCGTGCGGCGGAGGAGATGCTGCGCCAAGCGGGCATCGAGCCGTGAGCCGCGCGGCGGGCCGCGCAATTATCTTGCCGCAGACGCCTGCTCTCCCTATTCTATCGGGGGGTTGCGCGGCCGGCTCGTGCTGATCGCGTGCGCCATCCGCGCTCGTAGCTCAAT
>CAZNDQ010000187.1:0-7626 GCA_964571825.1 uncultured Planctomycetales bacterium
TGCAACCGCAACGGCATCAACGATTCCTGCGACATCGCCTCCGGCGTCGCCGCCGACTGCAACATGGACGGCATCCCCGACAGTTGCAGCCTCGACTGCAACATGAACGGCGTCTCCGACGCCTGCGACATCTTCTCCGGTACCAGCTTCGACTGTAACATGAATGGCGTCCCCGACCCCGGCGCTGACAATCCCGGCAGTCCCGACGCCGTCTGCCTTGACTTCGATCTCATTCGCACCGCCGAGCCCGACGCCGCGACCAACGGTACGATGGTCGATACATTCTATTCCAACCTTGGGGTGACGCTCACCGAAACCGATTCCAGCGGCGTACCCATTACCGGCGCCGGCGCGTCGTCCGTCTTCGTCCGCGACAGCACGCTCGCCGCCAGCCGCGTCTTTTCCCGCACGTCCGCGGCCGGGTCAGAGGCGTGGACGGCAACCTTCCTTCAGGCCCAGTTTGCCGTTCCCCAGCGCGCCGTTCAGTTCGACGTCATTGGCGGGGTCAACAACGCGGCCGCCATCCTCAACTTCCTCGACGCCGACGGCAACGCGCTCGGCACCGCAGTGACTGTTGCCGGCCTGCGCCCCAGACAACGCGTCACGCTGCGCGCCATCGCCCCGACCAACGCCATCCGCACCGTCCGCATCGGCCCCAGCGGTGCCACGAACATTCAAATCGACTCCCTCGTCGCCTATGGCAACAACGACTGCAACGACAACGAAGAGCCCGACAACTGCGGCGAGGATGCCCTCGCCGGCGACTGCGACATGAATGGCGTCGTCGACATCTGCGACCCCGACTGCGATGGCGACGCCATCGCCGACGCCTGCGAGCTGGCAGGCAACGACTGCAACGCCAATCTCCGCCCCGACGACTGCGACCTCAATTTCGGCATCAGCCAGGACTGCAACGGCAACGATATCCCCGACGAATGTGACGTCGCCGTAGGCGGCGGCAGCCTCGACTGCCAGCCCAACGGCGTTCCCGACGAGTGCGCCGAATTCGACGTCCGCGTCCGCTGCCGCGCCGTCGACACCACCATCGGCTTCGCACCCAACTGCACCAACCCTGCGCTCAGTGCAACGGGCGTCACCCTGCGCGTCGAAACCAACCCCCTCGTTGTCGGCCAGGACGCCGGCAGCCTGTTCGCCTATCGCTTCCCCGGTGGAAGCGTCAGCTATCTCGTCTGGAACGGAGAACGCCCCCTTCGCGGAAATCTCACCGCCCCCGCGCGCCGCGTCTCGGCCGACATGATCGCCGTCGCTGACGGCACCGTCGCCGAAATCGTCGGCTTCGATGCGAACGACAACCTGGTGGCCGAGTATGTCTCCCTGCCGCCCATGGCCCGCGGCGAACGCCGCCGCCTCTTCGCCGTTTCCGATGCCGAGGACATCGCCTACTTCTTCGCCGGCCCTTGGACCTCCGGCCTCAGCGTCCTCGACGCCGATTCCGCCGCCAACTCCGGCGATATCGTCAATACGCTCTTTGCCGCCCTCGGCGCCACCACACTCCGCGTGGTCAACGCTGCCGGCGCCAATGCGGCCGATCCCAACGTCTACGCCCTCGACAGTGCTTCGGCCGTGACCGCGCCACGCGTCTTCGGCCACACCACCAACCAGACGCTCTGGAGCGAGACCGCCGGCCGAGTTCTCCGCGTCGATCTCAGTCAGCCCGTGTCCAGCGCCACCGTTTTCGTCCGGGCAGACGCCGTCGGAAACCGCCGCGCTTTCCTCCGCGCCTTTAACGCCGCGGGTACCAACATCCTTACCGATCAGACGCCCGACCAGAATCGGCTCGCCGCCAATCAGGTGGTCCAGCTCCGGATCGAAGACACCCAGAATCGCATCCGCCAGCTTCGCATTTCCGGCGTCGGCTCCGACCTTGTCTACATCGACCGCATCGAGTTCGCGTCCTCCGGTGCCTTCATCATCGCCGCGCAGGCCTTTTCTGCCGCCAACGATTGCGACGGCGATTTGATCCCCGACGAATGCAACGATGCCTGCGACGACGACATGGACGGCGTCGACAATTCCATCGACAACTGCCCGCAGACGCCCAACCCCGGCCAGCAAGACGCCGACATGGACGGCGTCGGTGACGCCTGCGACAACTGCATCAGCGTCGAGAACCCCGGCCAGGCCGACTTCGACATGGACGGGCTTGGGGACGCATGCGATCCCGACGCCGACGAGGACGGCTACGAGGGCCCCGTCGGTGACAACGCTGACTGCGACGACTTCAACCCCGCCGTCAATCCCGGCGCCACCGAAATCTGTGACGACGGCATCGACAACGACTGCGACACGCTCACCGACGCTGCCGACTTCGTCGACTGCGACACCGACATGGACGGTGTGATCAACGACGACGACAACTGTCCCACTGTGGCCAACCCCGGCCAGGCCGACTTCGACATGGACGGCCTTGGCGATGCCTGCGACCCCGACGCCGACGGCGACGGATTCGACGGCAACGGTATGGGCGGACCCGGTGTTGACTGCAACGATCTCAACCCCTCGATCAACCCCGGCGCTGCCGATCCCTGCAACGATGCCAGCGACCAGAACTGCGACGGCGTCGACGGCAACCTCCCCGATACCGATGGCGATTTCATTGGCGACGACTGCGACACCTGCACCGACTCCGACGGCGACGGCTTCGGTGATCCCGGCGAAACCATTTCCGGATGCGCCGGCTCGACGACCGCGTTTGACAACTGCCCCGCGGTCTCGAACCCCTCACAGGCCGACGGCGACATGGACGGCCTCGGTGACGCCTGCGACACCTGCACCGACCTCGACATGGACGGCTACGGCGCCGAGGGGCTCGACGCCTCCACCTGCCCGAACGGCGGCGGCGACTGCCGCGACGACCTCGCGGCCGTCAACCCCGGCGTCGAGGAGAGCGAAACCGCCGGAAACTGCAACGACGGTCTCGACAACGACTGCGACGGGTTCATCGACTGCGACACCGACATGGACGGCATCAACAACGCCGCCGACAACTGCCCCAACGATCCCAACCCCAATCAGGAAGACGCCGACGGCGACGATGTCGGCGACGCCTGTGACAACTGCATCAATACGCAGAACCCGGGTCAGGAGGACGCCGACGGCGACGACGTCGGCGACGCCTGCGACAACTGCATCAACATGTCCAACCCCGGCCAGGCCTACTCCGACAACGACGGCGTCGGCGACGCCTGCGACAACTGCATCAGCACGTCCAATCCCGGCCAGGCCGACACCGACATGGACGGCGTCGGCGATGCCTGCGACAACTGCGTCGACACGTCCAATCCCGGTCAGGCCGACACCGACATGGACGGCCGCGGCGACGCCTGCGACAACTGCGTCAGCGTCGAAAACCCGGATCAGAATGACGTGGACATGGACGGCGTCGGCGACGACTGCGACAACTGCTTCTTCACCCCCAACGCTGACCAGGCCAACTCCGATGCCGACTTCTGGGGCGACGCCTGCGACAACTGCCCGTTCGTTTCCAACCTCGGCCAGCAGGACTTTGACATGGACGGTCTCGGCGACGCCTGCGACCCCGACGCCGACGGCGACGGCTTCGAGGGTCCCGTCGGCAACGGCGCGGACTGCGACGATCTCGACCCCAACACCTTCCCCGGCGCCGTCGAGAACTGCTTCGACGGTGTCGACAACGACTGCGACGGCGCCGGAGACCTCGAGGACACCGACTGCGACACCGACATGGACGGAGTCATCGACGCCGAGGACAACTGCCCCTTCGTCTTCAATCCCCTTCAGGAGGACGGCGACATGGACGGCGCCGGCGACGTCTGCGACTCCTGCCCCGCCGACCCCGACAAGACCGAGCCCGGCATTTGCGGCTGCAACAGCGACGACACGCTCGATACCGACATGGACGGAACGCCCGACTGCGTCGACGTCTGCCCCAACGACCCCGCCAAGCAGACCAGCGCCGGTCAGTGCGGCTGCGGCAACCCCGAGACCGACACCGACATGGACGGCACCGCCGACTGCATTGACGGCTGCCCCAACGACCCCGCCAAGACCGATCCGGGTACCTGCGGCTGCGGCATTCCCGACATTGATGCCGACATGGACGGCGTGATTGACTGCGTCGACATCTGCCCCGGCTTCAACAACAACCTCGACGACGACATGGACGGCCTGCCCAACGCCTGCGACCCCTGCACCGACCGCGACATGGACGGCTACGGCAACACCGCCACCGGCGCCAACAACACCAACTGCCCCAACGGCCCGAACGACGATTGCCCCGACGATCCCAACAAGAATCTCGCCGGACAGTGCGGCTGCGGCAATCCCGACACCGACTCCGACATGGACGGCGTCGCCAACTGCAACGATCAGTGCCCGAATGACACGAACAAGATCAATCCCGGCATTTGCGGCTGTGGCGTCTCCGACGTGGACATGGACGGCGACGGCACTCCGGGCTGCAACGGCGCCCCCGGCTTCGACCTGTGCGACAACGACCCCGCCAAGAAAAAGCCCGGCGTCTGCGGCTGCGGCGTCGCCGACACCGACGTTGACGGCGACGGCATCTTCGACTGCCTCGACAACTGCCCCTCGGTGCCGAACGGCTCCCAGGTCGACACCGACGGCGACGGACTCGGCAACGCCTGTGACAATTGCTCCCTCGCCTTCAATCCCGACCAGCTCGACACTGACGGCGACGGCTGGGGCGACCCCTGCGACAACTGCCCGACCGTGGCAAACGCCAACCAGGTCGACTCCGACGGCGACGGACTCGGCGACGCCTGTGATCCGCAAACATCAACCGGCGGCGGCACCGCTCAGCCCCAGCCGGACAATAACAACAACACCCTGTGCGGCTTCAACCTCGGGTTCAGCAGCCTGCTCCTAACGGCCCTCGGGCTGGCGGGCATGAAGCACCGCTTCCGCCGTCGGCGGAGATAGCGTGTAACGGGCTCCGGCTGCGGGTGGACCTGAACGGTCTGATCCTGTTGCCGCGATTGGTGGCGTTACAGCCGGGCTCGCTCATCCCTGTTGCCTGTGCACGCTCATCCCGCATTGTTGACTCGGCTTGTCAGTTTTCCCTTGATTTTGTTGGTCAATTCCGATAGCTTCGACCTGAACGTTCAACGTCATCGATTGTGGCGATCGGTCGCCGCCTGTCGTGTTTGGTGACCGCCGGGCCGGTTCTCATTTCGCCCCCACTCGACGGGCCCTCGAACTGTTCTCGATTCCACGACCGATGACCGACGGTGTCGCGCGGCCGTTGCCGGCTCACGCCGACCAGGCGTAGCTGCTCGACTTGCTGCGAGGGGAAACTGCATTGCGCAACCGACAGCATTCTGCTGGCGTTGCCGCCGCGTTGGGTCTGACTACTCTCTTCGGCGGCGTCTCCTGTCTGCTCGGTCTTGCCCCCGCTGTCCACGTCCCCGCCCGCACGGATCCGTTCACGACTTCCCCCGGCCTCAGTTGCGGCCCCGCCGCCCTGATCGCCGCTTGCGATTCGCTTGGCGGCCCCGCGCCGCAAAGCGTCCGTGCCGTTCTCGCCGCCGACACCCGCGCGGTGCAACCCGTTTGCACGCTCCTCGACCTCGCCCGCTGGGCCGATCGTGCCGGCGTGAACGTCCTGCCCCTCCGACTCCTGCCCGAGCAGCTCGACTGCCTTCCTCCGCCCTTCATCGCCCACCTCGCGCCCGGCCACTTCGCCGCCGTGCTCCGCCTCGACGCAACCACTGTCGAAATCCGCGACCAGTTTGGTGCGCGCCGCTTCCCTCGCGCCGATTTCAACGGCCGCTTCAGCGGCGCTGTCCTGTGCCTGCGGGCCTCGTCATGCGCACGCAACACGTTCACTCCGGGAGCTGACTCATGAACGGTCCCGACACTCTCCGCCGGTCGAGCCCGCGACGGAAACTCGCGCTGAGTATTCTCGGCTCGCTCCTCACCGTTGCCATCGTGGCGATCCTGCTGCCGCCCGACCGCCATGCGACCGACCCCGCCGTGCTCCCCGGCGCCGCGGTCCTCACCGACGCCGAAATGGCCTCCATCCTCGGCGGCTTCAACCAGCCCAAGGGTGACCATGATGACTGTTGCGAATGCCAGGGCGGCACGGCCGCCGCCCTCCGCTGTAACGCTGGCGAAGCCGGCGGCAATGGAACCATGTCCCCTCTCGTCTCACCCGGCACCGGCAACGTCCGCGACTCCGTCGCCGGCCCCTCCGTCGGCGCCGTCGGCGGCGGCCTCAGCATGAACCTCAACTATCGCAGCGACCTCGCCGACGGCACCAACGTCGCCCTCGCCCTCAGCCTCAGCTACGGCTGGATGCACAATCACGAAAACTCGCTCATGGAATCCGGCGCCAACATGGCCTGGATTCGCGGCGACGGCCGCATCGCCTTCTTCAAACGCCTCGGCCCCATCTTCCGCGCCATGTCCGGCGAGTTCGCCTCGCTCACCCAGCCCGCACCCGGCCTCTACCAGATCCGCACCACCGACGGCACCGTCTACCGCTACGACCTCTCCCAGAGTGGCCAATGGCCCGGCGTTCGCCACCTCCTCACCACCATGACCGACGCCAACGGCCGCATCACCACCTACTCCTATGACCCGCAGGGCCGACTCTGCCAGGTCGCCGACCACTACGGCAACGCGCTCACCTACCAGTACGACGCACAAAACCGCCTCACCACCGTCGAAGATCCCCTCGGCCGCCCCACCCGCTTCGCCTACGACGCCGGCGGAAACCTCGCCCGCATCGACCACCCCGACGGCACCGTCATCACCTACCGCTACAACGCCCGCCGCCAGATAACGCGCAAGACGATCAAGGACCCCTGCCCGCCGCCGCCGCCCGCGCAGGATCAGCCGTCCGGCTCCAATCCCCTTGCCGGATTCCCCTCGGGCATGGCCGCGCTTGGACAGTTCAGCGACTTCTCCGGACAGACACCCGCGGCCCAGGGACCACCCCCCCCACCGCCCTGCCCGACGACCGAGGAGTACCGCCTCTACTACGACCCCGCCTCCGCCCGCATCACCTCTATCCGCGACCTGGACGGCACGCTCCTCTACTCCGCGCTTAGCAGCAACAACTGGGCCGTCGATCACGCGCAGTCGCTCATCACCGGCGAGATGACCTACCTCCCCGGCACCTCCACCGTCACCGACGGCCGCGGCAACACCTGGACCTACACCTACGACAGCCGCGGTCTCGTCACCCGCGTCGAGGCACCGCTCGTCGACGGCCTCCCCGCCGTCACCCAGTACGAATACGACTCCGCCGCCCTCAAACCGTCCAAGATCATCGACCCCCTCGGCCGCGAAACCCGCTTCGAGTACGACGCCGCCGGCAACACCACGCGCATCATCGACCCCGAGGGCAACGAAACGCGCTTGGAGTACATGCACGCGACAATCCCCTCCCTCCGCACCGCGCGCATCGAGCCCGACGGAGACACCTGGCGCTGGGAATACGACGCCACGGGCAACCTCACCCGCGAGATCGACCCGCTCCACGACTCCCCCGCCGACCCCACCTCAACCCCCGGCCCCTGCTCCTGCACCGAGTACTCGTACGACTCCCTCGGCCGCATGACCCAGTTGACCGACCGCAACGGCCACGTCACGACGTACATG
>CAZNDQ010000188.1:0-7601 GCA_964571825.1 uncultured Planctomycetales bacterium
TTGCTGACGAGTTGCTCGCGGAAGCGGCGGCGTCGTCGCGGGCGGAGAATCAAGAAGTCGAGGAAGAGGATGGCGACGGCACCGGTGCTGGTCACCTCCTTCCACACTCCGCGGTAGTCAAACGCGAAGGAGAGAACCAGAGACGTGGAGAGGGCAACTATGATAATCGTGCTGATCACCGGGCGGGACTCGATGCGGTGCAGCGTGGCATATTGGCGGGCGGCGAGGCTGCGGTCGGCCGGGCGGCCGCGGCAGAGGCGGAGATAGATTACGACCCAGAGGACGGCGACGATCAGGAGCCAGGGGAGGAGGAGGCCCATTGGTGAACAAGGATACCGTGCAGGTGGCGGGATGTTGAGAGTGTCATTGATGGACTCGGGCGATCCACTTTTCCCAATCCTGTCGCATGCGCGGCAATTCGTAGGCGTTGCCACACTCGGGGCAGATGTGGTCGTCCGGCAGGCCCGCCAGCGAGTAGCCGCAGTCGATGCAGATCAGGAAGTCTGCGGCGCACAGCCGTTTCACATAACGCCGCTTCATGATGCGCGGGAAAAAATGCATGACCGCAGCGAAAACGCACATCGCGACATTGCTGGAGACAAGGAGCGTGAGCGTTACGCGCGACGAGATGCGGCCCGAGTTGATGATGATATAGAGCGGGCCGACTATCGCGACCAGATTTACCATGACTACGGGCACGATGATCGCGTTGGCGCGGCGGAGCACGAGCCAATAGGCGCCGGGGACGCCTGGCGCGGGGCGATGACTCAAAAGCCGCCACCACGAATAGCTGTAGTCGAGTTCGTCGACGCGGTGGCGGGTCACGGTGAACCAGGGGTGGCGCCCGGGAACCATGCTAATCCTCGAGCTTTGCCCACAATGCGGCGCCGAAGAAGTAGCCGCACAGCAGCCAGACGGGGACCTGCCAATGTTGAGAAGCGAAGTCAGCCAGGCGGATCGAGAAGGGATCGCGTGGGCCGAATGTCAGCAGGAGACAAAACAGCAGCCACGTGGGCAGACCCCAGCCAAGGACGCCGTTCAGGAGGATGAAATTGAAGCGGTCATTTCCCATCATGCCGACTCGCCTGAGCGGACCATGTCATTGAATTCACATGATAGCAGACGGAGGTGCCGGGCCATAGAACATTCCGGGGCGCGCCTCCTCAATCGACGGCGAGGCAGTTGGGCGGGGCGATCCCGTCGGGCGAGAGGGCGAAGATGGTCGCGAAGGTCGTGAAGTCGGTGAGGTTGATGAAACCACTGGCGTCGAGGTCGGCGCAGGAGAACGCGAGCGCGGGGCAATCGAGCGTGGGCGCGGTCGCGCCGAAGCAGACAGCGAAGGTGGTGAAATCGACGAGGGAGATGACGTTGTCGGCGTTGAAGTCGGCGCAGGCGCAGGCGCCCGGGGCGCACTCGTCGGGCACGGCGTCGCCGTTGCCATCGAGCGAGGTGCCGCCAGCGATATCACATTCGTCCGGGATATTGTTGCTGTTGCAGTCGGCGCTGGTACCGTAAATAATGTCACATTCGTCGGGCGATCCGGTCGCGTTGCAGTCGGGGCTCGTCGCGTCGGCCACGTCGCAGGCGTCGGGGACGCCGTTTGCGTTGCAGTCGTCGACGGCGATGACGCGGGCGCGGAAGCGCGCGGCAGTCGTCATCTCGGTGGTACGGTTGTACGCATGGCCGGCCGTGGTGCCGACTGTGGGTTCGGCGCCAACCGTCTTCCAGCCGAAGTTGGGATCGCCGAACTGCACCTCGAGCCAGACATCGGGCGGGAGCGTCTGCGGCGGGTCGAATTCGCCGCGGAGTTCGCCGCGCGCGCCGGCGACGAGGGCGAATGACTGCGCGGCGATCAGGCCGTCGGGCGGGCGCGGGGCGTTGGCGGCGTCGTTTGCGTAGAACGCGACGGTCATCAGCGTCGCGTTGCTGCCTCCGGCGCGGAAGCTGACCTCGAAGGCGGTCATCTGCACGACATGGCCGAAGTGCAGGTCGTGGGCGATGGGGTCGGCCGTCTGGAGCTGGCCGGTGGACGCGGCCAGGTTGGCGTAGACGGGTGCGCCGGCAAGGATCGCGCAGGCATCGCCGACTTCATCACCGTCGCAGTCGGCCTGGGCGGGGTTGAACAGGCCGGGGCAGTTGTCAATCGTGTCGAGCACATCATCGCCGTCGAGGTCGGGGTCGCAGTCGTCGGGGATGCCGTCCTCGTCGCTGTCGAGGTCGCACTCGTCGGGGACGCCGTTGGGCTGGCAGTCCTCGCTGAAGCCGTCGTCGATGTCGCAGTCGTCGCGGATGCCGTTGTCGTTGCAGTCGGTCTCGCACTCGTCGGGGATGCCGTTGGCGGTGCAGTCGATGCTGAAGCCGGAGAGGATGTCGCAACTGTCGGCGACGGCGTTGCCGTTGCAGTCGGGCTCGCATTCGTCGGGGATCTGGTTGCCCGTGCAGTCCTGGCTGGTGCCGTTCATCGTGTCGCAGGCGTCGGCGACACCGTTCTCGTTGCAGTCGGGTTCGCACTCGTCGGGGATGCCGTTGCCGTTGCAGTCTTCGCTGGTGCCGTTTGTCACATCGTCGGGGTCGAGGACGCCGTTATTATTACAATCGGCGGGAATGCGAAGGTAATAGACGTCCTGTCCCCCGCTGAACGTAGCGGCCCAGGCGAGGTCGGCGCCGGATTCGTCGGAGAGCATGTGGTAGTAGTCGCCGAGCTTGTTCTGGTTAGGGTAGCCGAGCGAGTGGTTGAAGGCGGGGCTGAGTGGGAGGTTGGCGGACCAGGTGCGGCCGCCGTCGACGGAGAAAGCGTAGTAGAGTTCGGAGACGACATTGAGCGGGTGGCTGCGGGTGTCGTTCCAGACGGCGTCGAGCCGGCCGTTGGGGGCGACGGAGAGTGTGCCGAACCACTGCCAGGCGCTGCGGGTGACGGGGTCATCGTTGAGGCGGATGGGCGGGGTCCAGGTGAGGCCGTTGTCGGTGCTGCGGGAGAACATCACGTCGAGGGGGTCGTCACCGGGCGGGTCGACTGAGGCGAGGACGTAGACGTCGCCGTGGTTGGGGCCGGGGGAGTGATCGACGGCGACCCAGATCTGCCCGAGCAAGCCGACGGGGTTGGGACCTGCGCCGAGCGCGACGGAACCACCGAGGTCGACCTGTACGGAGGAGGCGAAGGTGGGGGCCTGCCCGGCGAAGCGAGCGTTGTCCGAGCGGGCGACGATGATGCGGGAGAAATTGGTGTTGCTGACGCCGGCGACGTAGACCTCGCCGTCGGTGCCGATGGCGACGGAGCCGAAGATGGGGCGATTGGGGATTTGGATGGGGGTAAGCCAGGAGGCGGCACCGTCGGTGGACCGTGTAAAGGTGTTCAGGCCGCAGCAGCCAGCGGCGGTGTTCCAGGCGCAGTAGATGTGGCCGTCGCCGACGCCGCCGGTGGTGTCGATGGCAAACCAGACTTTGTCGCCGCCGGGAGCGGGGATCGGCGCAGACCAGGTCTGGCCGGCGTCGGTGGACTTGAAGAAGTCGACGGAGAAGTCGCCCTTAAGCGAGTGGTAGTAAAAGGCGCCGAGGCGGTCGGCGGCGAGGACGGGATCGCTGCGGAAGACGCCGGGTGTCAGGTCGCCGGGGTTGACCCAGGTCTGGCCGCCGTCGTTAGAGAAGGCCCGGCCTGCCTCACGGAAGTTGGAGGCGATGTTGTCGAACTGCCGCCAGCCGATCGCTATCCGGTTGTGGTCGGTGGGGTCGACGGCGATGGAGGGCTCGTTGGCGGCGTCGAAGAGGACATCATTGCCGTCGGGACCGACGTTGACTTGGATGCTGGTGTACGGGCCACGGGTGGCGGTGACGCGCGGGGAGCCGGAGCGTGGTGAGGCCGGCGCGCCGGCCGGGGGGTCGTCGGGGCGTTCCAGGTGGATCGTGGCGGAAGCGGGGGGCGAAGTGTCAATGGTGGTCTCGGGTTGCTGGGCGGGGGCAACGGCAGAGGCGGCCGAGCAGGCGAGGGCGAGAGTAACAAGGGCGGCGAGAGGGGACGCGGCGCGCATGAACGCACTCCTTCGAGATTGTCGGTTGGGCCAATGGTCAGGCGGGCCGCGCGGGGCTGACCCGCCACTTGGGGTGCAATCGTGGGGTGCAATGTCGGAAAGCGGATTCCGGGCAGGGCCCCGGCGGAAGAATCCCTCCAGTAACAGCGTATTCCTCTCAGTGACGCCGATGGGGCGCGGTCGCGGCGGCATGGCCGCGGCCGGATCGCCTCGAATCGCCGGTGCATGTCATTCTACCCGTCTCGCAGGGCGGAAGGCGGAAAAAAGTGCGCAGCGAGCAGGCCAATTACGCAAGGGACATTGCTGCCGGTGAGCGGTACGGCGAGGTCGTCGCGGGCTTGCGGGTACTGAACAACGTGGCGGATTCGGTTGAAATCACAATGGGCGCGGCGCCGGCTGGCGCAGCGGTCCGGCGGGCGGCCGCTTGCGTTTCGGGCCCGAGTGCGGCAGGATTGGGGCAATCGGGCGGGTTGCGCATGGCGTGCGATTGGAGCGCAGCCGAAGCGCGGTCAGGCAATTCAGTTCTCGCGCACCCGATTCACAGCGCGGAGCGCAGCACCCCTGTCGAGTCGCTCCGTCTGGCGGAAGTTGAATCCGAGTCGAGGTCCAAAATGGGCGAGCGTGGCCCGGAGAGCATCCCAGATCCGTTGCCGGCGGAGGCGGCGCTGGACGCGCACGCGACGCAGCGGCTGGACAGCGTGGTGGCGCCGCCGGCGGGTGCGGCGGGACCGGATGCGCGGCAGTGGATCCCGGGGTATCAGATTCTGGGGGAGATCCATCACGGGGGGCAGGGGTTCGTCTTCAAGGCTGTGCAGAAGTCGACCAAGCGCGTGGTCGCGGTCAAGGTACTCACCGGCGGGAACCGCGCGGGCGAGGCGGCGCGGCGGCGCTTCGAGCGGGAGATCGACCTGGCGGCGTCGCTGCGGCATGCGAACATCGTCACGGTGTTCGACAGCGGTATTACGCAGGACCGCTATTACTATGCGATGGAATATATCTCCGGCGTGCCGCTCGATCAGTATGTCAGTACGCACGCGCTCGATCGGCGGGCGACGCTGGAGTTGTTCCGCAAAGTATGCGAAGCGATCGATTATGCCCATCGGCACGGGGTCATCCATCGCGATCTGAAGCCGGGGAATATTCTCGTTGATGCGGACGGGGAGCCGCACGTGCTCGACTTCGGGCTGGCCAAGGCGGCCGGGGCGAACGTGCTGTCGGACGGGTTCCCGGTGACCGTGTCGAACGAGTTCATCGGGACGCTGGCGTATGCCTCGCCGGAGCAGGTGCGCGGCGATGCGTCGCGGATCGACACGCGGTCGGACGTGTATGCGCTGGGCGTGGTGCTGTACCGGCTGTTCACGGGGAAGCATCCGCACAAGCTGGAGGGAGATTTCAAGGAAGTGTTCGCCGAGATCACGGAGGGTGTGCCGGAGCGGCCGTCGAAGGTGCGCGCGGACGTGGCGGCCGACCTCGAGACGGTGATCCTGCGGGCGATGGCCAAGGACCCGGCGCGGCGGTACCAGTCGGCGTCCGAGTTCATCGACGACATCGAGTGCCTGCTGAGCGGGGAGCCGATCTCGGCCAAGCGTGACAGCCTGACGTATCTGCTGAGTTGGAGAGGAAGGAGGCTGGCACGGAGGAACCGGATCCTGACGTGTATTGCGGCAGCCGCGCTGACGATCGCACTGGCCGTGTATGGCGGCACGGAGCTGATGTACAAATGGACCGAGCCCAACCGTACGTTTGAGCGACTGGCAATGACGGGGACTGGGTCGACCGGGCCGATCGCGGAACTCGAAGACGTGCGTCTGATTACGTTCGACGACACCGCGCGGCTAGAACAGCTTGCCGCGACCGAGGGACTGGAGGGCGTTTCGATTGAGCAGGGCGGGCAGGTGAGTTTTCGCAGACTACACGGAAGGCTCATGGAGAAGCTCGCTGTATCGGGTGCAGCGTGCGTCGTGTGGGACGTGATGTTCAGACAGCGATCAGAGTTTGATGAGTCGTTCGTGGCGGGCGCCAGGGCGTTGCGCGAGACGGGAATCCCGGTGGTGGTGCCGGTGCCGGATTGGGAACGGGACGCGTCAGGTATGCCGGCACTAAGCCCCGTCATTGCACCCGCGGTGCGATGGGGAACGGCCGCCGCCGATCTCAGCGGTCGAACGGCGTGGCGCGTCCACGTGGTGCATCAGCGCAAGTCCGAAGAAGCGAGGATGTCCCTATCGCTGGCGGCGCTCGCCGCGTCGAGGCATCCGGAATCCGAGGTCGACATTGTGCTGGAGCTGGATACAGAGGCGCTGGAGTTGCGTTATTGGCGGCGGCATCCGGAAGTACCGCAAGCGCGGCAATGGCTGGGCAGCGCGGAACGAGTTCCGTTGTCTCGTCTGCGCCTTGAGCCGGAGGCGATCGAGAATCAAGGCATTGAGGCCGGTGACATTGTCGGACACCTTGTGCTGGACCTGCCTGCGAATGAGGTGTTTGATGCCGGCACCGTGAAGTACGAGGACGTTTTTTCGGCGCCGCCTGCCGACCTGCGAACGTGGTTTTCGGGACGAACGGTGGTCATCGGAAACTTCCTGCCGGGCGTCGATCGGCACATGACGCCGGACGGGCGCGAGCTGGGCGGCTGTCACGCACAATTGGTCGCCATTAACGCCTTGCTTCAGTCCAAAATCATTCGCCTGGCGCGAGCGCGAGAGATTAGCGCGATTCTACTGCTATGCGTGTTCGGCGGGGCGGCGGTGTATTTGTCGCTGCGAAACCGGCGCGTCGCCATGGGCGCGGTGATTAGCGCGTCGATCCTGATGTTGATTGCAGCGAGCGTTGTCGCGTATCGCGTGAATGGGTACCTTTGTCCGCCTGTTGCGCCCGCGCTGGCACTTCTGCTGGGCGCAACGATGGCGGCCGTTGTCCGCCACGTAGTTCGACAGGTCTGAATACATTCTTTTGAAGGAGGTATTGCATGTGGGTCGACCGATCACGATCAGGTCTCACTCGCAGTCGTGCGGATTCGTTTCGACAGGCCCGCGTTCTGGGCGTACTCTCACTGTTTGTCGGGCTCGCCGCGGGCTGCGGCGAACCGAACGCAAGATCGCATGCGAGCGTGGAACAGATTTCGCCCGGGGGGCTGCGCTTCATGCACGCTGCGGGTGACCCGCGCATGTCGGTTTTCGACATCGCCGAGGAGACAACCTTTGAGACAAAGGCGCCGGTCAAGATCGTTGTGACCTGGACGACGTCAAGTCCAACCAAGCTCCACCGGTACGAAGGGATTGTTCTTCCCCTTGATCCGGATGACACAAATTCAAAGGCGAAATGGACCTACATGCCAACTGGATTTGGCACCTACGGCCAGCCTGGAATATATCTTCAGTCCGGTTGGCTCTACCTCGTAGGCAATATGCCGCTGGCAAAGTCGGAACACGTAATTGCAGCTGCGGATGGCTCACAAATTGTCCTTCGAGTGGAGGGAACTGATTCCAAAGTGATTTTTCTGGACGGCATTGATGTTGATATTCACTACGGCACGACCAATCCTCACACGATCTCGACGAAGAAGATGTACCGTGAATACAC
>CAZNDQ010000189.1:0-7584 GCA_964571825.1 uncultured Planctomycetales bacterium
CACTCGTTGGCCCAGCGGATGGAGAGGCCGCCCCAGTTCTGCGTGATGATCAGGTCCTGCGGGTTGAGTTCGAGTCCCTTGCGGATGGCGTCCTCAGCATAGGCGAAGTCGGCGTCAATCTGCTCGTCGGACGCGTTCTGCCGGACGAGGTCCTGGGCGCGATCAAGGATGGCGTTGGAGAGCTGGCCGTAGGCGGTGCGGTGCGGTGTGCGCTGGACGACGCGCTCCCAGAGGCGGGTGTCGTCGGTCCAGACGACGGCGTAAGCGCGGGAGGCGGAACCAAGGAGCCAGAGGACGGGAAGCAGAATCAGGATGCAGAGGGCGCCGGCCGCGCCGCGCGGAGCGACCGCCGCCTCGGCGACATGCGCCGGCGGGAGTTCCGCCCGGCGACCAAAGAGCATGGCGAGTGCGGAAGCCACGCCGAGCCCGGCGAACCAGAGCGGGACGTAGTTGTAGCGGTCCGACGTGACGGTCTCGCGCAGCGGCAGCGCTGCGAGCTGCGGCAGAAAGAGCACGCCCCAGGCAACGGCGCAAAGGAGGAGTTCGGGGCGGCGCGCGCGGAACCAGGTGCCGAGGGCGATGAGCCAGATGGCAACAATGAGGATCGCGCCGAGTCCGGAGCGGGAGAGGAAGAGGCCCCAGGCCTTTTCGTGCGGGCCGTAGAAAACGGAGAGGTCCTTGGGGACGAAGGTGTTGGCGGCGGTCCAGGCGAGGCCCATGAGGCCGCGCGCAGCCAGTTCGGCGGGGCCGGGCTGTTGGAAGTTCTTGTCGAGGTTGATCATGTGGCTGACGCGGCCCTGGTCGACGATCACGATGGCGACGGCGATGGCGAGGACGGGTACTTTTTCGGCAAGCATGCGGCGCCAGTCGCGGCGGCGGAGCCAAAGGTCGAGAAGAAGCGGCAGAACGACGATGCCAAGGAGCGGCTTGCCGAGGAACGACCAGCCGTAGCAAAAGACGTAGGCGATGAAGGTGAGGAAACGCGGGCGGCGGGCGTAGCTGAGGTAAAAGTGGGTGCCGAGGACGATCCAGAAGCCGGCGACGATGAAGGTGCGGCAGATGAGCCAGCTCACGGGCTCGACCATCAGCGGGTGCAGCGCGACGATGGCCGTGCCGAGAAACGAGGCGAGCACGTGCCCGGTGAGGCGGATCATCAGCAGATACAGCAGGGCGATGGTGACAACGTGGATGGCGAGGGAGTGGTAATACCAGCCCGTCAGATCGGTGTTGGCCCAGGTGGCGCCGGCGAAGTCTTTGGGCGGGCGCTGAAAGATGGCGTAGTCGATGGCGAGCGACAGCGTGAGCAGGGGCTGGTAGAGGTCGTGGTGATAGTTGGAGAAGATCTCCCGCACGCCGGAGCTGATGATCTTCATCGTACCGGGCTTTTCCACGGGCTTGTTGGCGTCGTAGGTGAAAACTTTGATCATGGGCTCGTTGTAAATCAGGCCCATGTTGTCGTAGCGGATCCAGCCGTCGCGCAATATCGGTTTGAAAACGACGAACGACAGGACAGCCAGGACAATGCTGCCCAGCAGCCAGCCGAGCATCGCCGGGGAAAGCTGGCGGTCGTCGGCGGGAGCGAGCAACTCGGGAGGAGGCGAAGAGAGCGCGGAAGTGGGGGCGGCGGTATTGTCGTCGTTCATGAAAGCGACTCGGCGTCCGGGCGGCGGCAGCGAGTGATCCCGATCGAATGCATCATCCTAACCCTTGCACTGGGCGCATCCAAATGGGGTCGTGACGGGGTGTGTTCCCAGGCAACCGGCGGGCGGGAAGCCGGTCGCGGCTTGAACCGCCGGTTGTTCGGCATAGGATTGAGCGGAATCAAGCCCCGCTGCACGAGTCGGCGCGGTCGGCAGGCAGTCCACGACGGCCGCAGCGCCCCAGCGGCGGAAAACAACCCCGGCGGAGTCACGAGCCAATATGGCCGAGCAGCCCGATCGAACCCCACGGCCGCGAACCAGTCAGGCACTGCGCGCATCGGACGTGGCGGCCGTGATCGCCGTCGTCTGCGCGATCTCCGTGCTCACCGTCGTCGGTTTTGAGCTGTACATCCGGCTTACCGAGGGGCAAACGCTCACGGGCGGGCTGGTGCTGGGCGAGATGGTGCGGCTAACCGTCGGGCTGTCGATCGCGGCGATGTTTCTCGTCCTCTCCTGGCTGCTCCGCGCGCTCGATCGGCTGACGCGGACGCTAGACCGGCTGGGGGCGCTGGTGACGGCGGCGGAGCAACGGACCGCGCCGCTGTCACCGGCGGGCGCGGTGGTCGCGGCAAGCTCGCGAACGGCTCTGGACCCGGCGCTCGGCGCGCAGGAACTGCTCAGCGAAATCCGCGACACGCTGCTGCTGAACGACGAACAACGCTGGGCGCGGTGGCAGCGGATGATGGCGCGGCGGCGCGAGGAGCTGGAGCGGGCGGTGGGCTCGCTGCTGGCGCAGCGGCGGTTCGTCGAGGCCAAGAACCGGGTGGCGCAGTTTGAAGAGGCGTTCGGAATCGATGACCGGGTCGCGGCGCTGCACGGCCACGTGGATGAAGCGACGCGACAGGCAGAACGAAACGATCTGCGTGAGGCGGATGAAGCGTACGTTGTGTGGCGGAGCAACCACGAGTGGGAGAAGGCGCTGGCGCACGCGGACGAGCTGCTGAAGCGGTATCCAGCGTCGGTCCGGATCGGGGCCTGGCGGGACAGGGTGATCCGCGATCGGGAGTCGGTGAAGGCGGGGCAGCGGGCGCGGCTGGTGAACGAAATCCGCGAATACTCGGGCAAAGGGCAGTATCGCAAGGCGCTGGCGTCGGCGCGGCAACTGCTGGAGCAGCACGAGCACAGCGAGGAGGCGGCAGCCGTGCGGCTGCAACTGGAGACGCTCGAGCACAACGCCGAGGTGGAATTGCGGCAGGCGCTGGAACGGCAGATCAAGGAACTGGTTCGGACGAAACAGTTCGGCGAGGCGGCCGAGTTGGCGGAGCAGGTGATCCGGCAATTCCCCCAGTCGCCCCAGGCCGAAGCACTTCGAGTCCAACTCCCACGCCTGCAGGAGCGGGCACGCGAGTCGGCGTAGACGCTCCCGAGTGCCTAATACGGATCCGTGGTGGACTCCGGTCCTGGGAACCGCAGCCGACCCGCCCCTGTCCGCGCTTTGCCAACGGCTATCGATTGCAGCACAAGGATTTACGTCACAAATCGTAGATAGTAGGCGTACTCATAAACGAACGCCTTCGACCGCGCGTTGTCGCAAAGTCAACACAACATACCTGCTCTACAAAGCCCCATGAACGAAGACTTGACATGCAAGTATACACTTGCCTATACTCGTTGACTCGACGTCATGGATGACCTATGGACGACCTATTCCGAGCGATCGCCGACCCGACAAGGCGGGCGATTTTGGACGAGCTGGTTGAGCGCGACGGACAGTCGCTCTTCGAACTGTGCGGCCGCCTGACCATGAAGCACGGCATCGGTTCGTCTCGGCAGGCGATCTCGCAGCACCTCGACGTGCTGGAGTCTGCCGGATTGGTCATCGCGCGGCGAGAAGGCCGGTACAAGTTCCACTGGTTTGACAGGAAACCGCTGCGGGCCATTGCGAAGCGTTGGCCGGCAAACGCACATAGGAGGCCGTTCGCGATGAGAATCAATCTGTCCAGCGTGCTGGTTGATGACCAGGAGAAAGCCCTCCGATTCTACACCGAGGCGCTGGGTTTTCAGAAGAAGCACGACATCCCGCTGGGCGAACATCGCTGGCTGACTGTCGTCTCGCCCGAAGATCCGGACGGCACCGAACTTGTCCTTGAGCCCGATGAACATCCCGCCGTCAAACCGTTCAAGTCCGCTCTCGTCGAAGACGGCATTCCCTTCACGTCGTTTGCGGTGCGTGACGTCGCCGCCGAGCACAAACGGCTCGAAGCGCTTGGTGTGCGGTTTACGCAACCGCCTACTGATTTCGGCGTGGTGATCACGGCGGTATTCGACGACACGTGCGGAAACCTCATCCAGATTGCACAGGAGGTCCATCAATCATCATCGTGAAGCCGCCCAGCGAATGCGGCGACGGACCCGGCCGATCATCCGACATCGTCGTTTGCCAGAAAGGAGAAGGTCATGAAGACGTTCGCAATCCGCGGCATTAGTATCGCCGCCGCGCTGCTCGTCTGCAGCGTGCGTGCGCAGTCGCCCGAGCCTGCCCCCGAGCCGGCCAAGGATCAGGAATGGCTCAAGCAGCTTGTGGGTGAATGGGATATTCAGTTCAAGATGTACATCCAGCCGGATCAGCCGCCGGCGGAATCCACCGGCAGCGACACGGTTCGCGGGCTCGGCGACCACTGGATCGTCGCTGAAACCAGGACCACAATGATGGGCGTCCCCTACAGCGGAATTCTTTCGCTGGGTTTCGACCCGCTGAAAAAGCACTTTACGGGAACGTGGATTGATTCCTTTTGCGGCTATCTCTGGGTCTACAAGGGCACGCTCAACGACGCCGGGGACACGCTGACGCTGATGACCGAAGGACCGAGCCTGCAAAGCCCCGACAAGACCGCACGATACAGAGAAGTCATCCAGATCACGGGCAAAGACGGCCGCACGTTTACCTCATCCGTCGAAACCGACGACGGCACGTGGGTGAAGATTCTCACGATCGAGTACCGCCGGAAGAAATAGGACCCGATCGCCGTCCGAATTCGGCGCGCCGTGGCCGGACCTCTCATATCCGTGATGCCTGTGCCCGAAAAGTCAGGAAGCCGACAGACGGCGCGCAAACGTCTACCCGCCGTTCGCCGATCATCAGGAACATCCTGAAAGCGGACGGACCCCGTCGCGGCCGATACCGCGGCGGGGTCCAAGAGAAGCTGTTCGCGTTCGCAGCCGCACTCCGCCATCACGGTCGTTCGCGGACAACGAGCGATTTGGGCTCGTCCATTGACACGTCGAAGAGGACGATGTCCGGCTCCTGATCGGTCGTGATTCCCGCGGCGTTGAGGTAGCCGACGACGATTGAGTAGTCCGCGCTGGTGCCCCAGAGCGTATTGTGGATGCCCTCGATTTCCTCCGGATCAAGGGCCGTTGTCTGGAGCGTCACGTCGGGCGGCTGCCCGGTGACGAGCGCGGCCGGGTTGTTGAAGCCGACGACGTCGATGGCGCTGTCATCGGTGTTGGCAATGAACAGCCGGCCGCCGCTGAGGGCGACGGCGATCGGATCGTCGAGCTTCGACGCGCCGCCGAGAACGAAAGCAGGCGCCTGATTGTCCGTCAGCGCGTCGGCGGGGGAAAAGCCGACGACACGTCCTTCTCCGGGATTCTCGGTGACCACATAGAGGACGTTCTCGAAGACGAAGATGCGCAGCGGATCCTCGAGCAACGAGTCGGCCATGTTGAGCGTGACATTGGGCGGATCGCCGCTCATGAGCATGCTCAAGTCGTTGTAGACCGTCACCGTATGGTTGCCGTTGTTGGCGACGTAGAGTATGCCTGCTGCGACCGTCAGGCCGACGGGGTCGCTGACGCCTGAACCTCCGTTGTCGAGAATGACGTCGGGAGCTTTGCCGTCGGTCAGCGTGGTCACGTCGCGGAAGATGCGCACGGTGTTGTTGTCCTGATTGGCGACGTAGAGGTCGCCGTTGAACACTTCGAGGTCGCTGGGCTTGTCGATGCCGGAGCCGCCGTTGTCGAGGGTGACGGTCGGCGCCTGGCCGTTGGTCAGGTTGAGGAAGTCGTTGTAGACGGTGACGGTGTCGAGCGTGAGATTGCCGACGAACAACCGGTCGTTGGCGATGTCGAGCGTTCGAGGCCGGCCGATGTTGGAATTGGCGGCGTCGAGAATGACGTCGGGCGCCTGCCCGGCCGGCGCGGCGCTGCGGACGTCATAATAGATGTAGACCTTGTCGGAGCCTCTGTCGCCCATCACCAGATCGAGCGTCTCGCAGGCGTCGCCGATGCCGTCGCCGTCGGCGTCGGCCTGATCGGCGTTGGCCACGTCGGGACAATTGTCGCAGGCGTCGCCGACGCCGTCATCGTCGGCGTCGGCCTGGTCGCGGTTGAAGACGTCGGGGCAGTTGTCGCAGGCGTCGCCGAAGGCGTCTCCGTCGGCGTTGGTCTGGGCGGGGTTGCCGACGAGGACGCAGTTGTCGGAGTCGTCGAAAACGCCGTCACCGTCCATATCGAAGGGGCACATCAGGCCGGTGAAGGCGCACACGGCCGTAACCGAGAGCAGGAGCATGACAATCTTCGTTTGTGCGGGAATGGACATCCTGATTCCTCCACCGTCGGGCGTTGACCTTCGGCTGCGGCCGCGCGGCACGCACAAGACCGAATCCACGCGAAGCATACGTGCCAGCGCGTGGCGTTCAACCCGCCGCCCACCATGAGCGGGTTGACGCGGTGACGACGCCGCAGCAAGCGTGGCGCGGCATCGGCTGAGTTTCCTTGAGCCCTGTTGTGACTGACGCCCCGGGTGAGCCCGATTCAGAGGGTCGGCGTCGAACCCGTGCCAGAGATTAGCCGCGGTGAGGTGTCCGGCCAATTGGAGCGAACGACCAATTGCCGCGCCGGGGTTCAAATGTCGTCGGATATTCGCGGACACTTCGCGGCCGCGCGTCCGGTAAGTGCATCGCTGCGCCGGTTGCGACGGAGCCGGTGCGCCGCCACAATGCCGCGTTTGCGGTTGTCATTCGGCAGCGGCCGGCAACCGCCCGACGAAAACCGCCGCCGGCGGCATGCAACAGGGGATGATTGATGAAGGTCCATGAGTATCAGGCGCGGCAGATTCTGGCGGAGGCGGGGATTCCCGTCCCGCCCGGTCAGACGGTCGACTCGCCGCGCGAAGCGGGAAAGGTATACGACGGGATCGGCGGCCGCGTCGTCGTCAAGGCACAAGTCTTCGCCGGCGGGCGCGGCAAGGCCGGGTTCGTCAAGCTCTGCGACAACCGCGAACAGGTCGTCGAAGCGGCCGAGTTCATGCTCAGCAATCGTATGGTCAGCCCGCAGACGGGGCCCGCCGGGATCGCCGTCAACAGACTCCTCATCGCCTCGGCCGTGGACATCGACCACGAATACTACCTCGGCGTCACCGTCGACCGCGCCAACAACTGCATCACCCTCATGGCCAGCCGCGAGGGCGGTGTCGAGATCGAGGAAGTGGCGGCGCGCAACCCGAGGGCGATCCTCAAGGAGCGCTTGCATCCCCACCTCGGCCTGCAGCGGTTTCAGGCGGCACGGCTGGCGACGGCGCTGGGCTTTGTCAACAGGAGCGAGCACACAAGCGTGATGGACATTCTCACGCGGCTCTGCCGCGTCTTCGTCGAGCGCGACGCCTCGCTGGCGGAGATCAACCCGCTCGTGCGCACGCCGGACGGGCAGATCCTGGCCATCGACGCCAAGCTGAACTTCGACGACAACGCGCTCTTTCGCCAGACGGCGATCGCGGCGCAGCACGATCGCTCGGAAGACAACGTGAACGAAGTGCGCGCGAACAGGGCGGGGCTTTCCTATATCGCACTCGATGGCAACATCGGATGCCTCGTGAATGGCGCCGGCCTGGCCATGTCGACGATGGACATCATCAAGCGGCACGGCGGCGAGCCGGCCAACTTCC
>CAZNDQ010000190.1:0-7580 GCA_964571825.1 uncultured Planctomycetales bacterium
ATGGGCGGGGCGATGATCGTGTTCATGAGCGTGTTGCCGTGCGCAGCGCAGCATGCGGGCGATATCTGGGTCGGGCGGACGGAGGCGGGGCAGCTCAACGTCGGCGGTTTTCCCTCGGCGGACGTCATCGTGCCGCTGGTTTCGGGCGGAGCGGTTCCCGGATGCGCAAGCAGCAATCCGGGATGGGACCGGCTGATCAGCGAGGTTCCCGAACTGGACCTGTATCCGCTCCAGTCCGGTGCGAGCATTCGCGTGCGGATCACCGAGATCGATCCGCCGCTGCGCTTCTTCGATCCGGGAGATTTTCTCAATCCGCGCGACACGGTGGGGCAGACGCTGCTCCTTGGTGGATCGGCGCTGCACATTCACCTGATCTGGAACATCGACTCGACGAACCCGCTCTACGACGAGCTGAAGCCGTGCCACCGCCTGGTGCTGGAGCTGTTCGACACCGGAACGACGGGGTATGCGCCGATGCCAGGGCTGCTGCTGCGGTTCGCCTGCGACGTGGAGTGCACGCCGGGTGACGTGAATGGGGACATGGTGATTGACGAGGCGGACCTCGACCTGATCGGCGCGGTGATCGGCGACCCGGCCGCGGCGACGGTGGCGGAGCGGTGCGCGTCGGACCTGACGGGAGACTGTGAGTTGACGACGGACGACGAGGAGGCGCTGGCGGCGATCGTCGGTCCGGGTCTGCGACCGGGGGACATCAACGGCGACGGGCTGATCAACCTGACGGACTTCACGACGTTTGCGACGTGCATCGGGGCGACGGTGGAGCCGCCGTCGGACTTCTGTGATCCGGAGATCGCGGCGCGGTGCGACCTGAACGGCGACAACATCGTCAGCCTGAGTGACTTCAGTACGTTTTCGACTGTGTTCGGGACGTAGGGCGGCGTTCCGCTCACAGCAGGGCCGCGCGCCGCTGGGTCAATCGGGCGCGATTACATCGTGAGCTTCGCGGCGAGGGAAAGGCGCTGGGCGACGTTGTCCCAGTCGATAATGTTCCAGAAGGCGTCGACGTAGCCGCCGCGGTTGTTCATGTACTTGAGGTAGTAGGCGTGCTCCCAGACGTCGAGGACGAGGAGGGGAACGGTTCCCCACATGGTGTAGTTCTGGTGTTTCTCCGCGCCGAAGACGAGGAGCCGGCCGCTGAGCGGCTCCCAGCCGAGGATGCCCCAGCCGCTGCCCTGGACGGTCTTTGCGGCCTGGTTGAACTGGGCCTGGAAAGCGGAGAAGCTGCCGAAGTCGCGATTGATGCTCGTGGCAAGATCGCCTTTGGGTTCTCCGCCGCCGCCCTTCTTCATGTTTTTCCAGAATACAGTGTGCAGCACGTGGCCGGAGCCGTTGAAGGCGAGGGAATCGGTCAGCGCGCGGACACGCGCAAGCGATTCAGGCGTGGCGGCCTGGCGGGCGGCGGCGAGGCCCTGAATCGCTTCGTTGAGCCCTTTGACGTAGGCGGCGTGGTGCTTGTCATGGTGGAGGGTCATGGTCTGGCCGTCGATGTGTGGCTGGAGGGCATCGGGGGCGTAGTCGAGCGGGGGGAGGTTGTATTCGCGCGCGGCCGAATCGCCGGCATTGACGGGTTCGGCGACGGCTTCGTCGGAGGTGAGGCCGATCCAGCCCCCGGCGACGGCGAGACTGCCCAGCGATCCCAGCATGGTGCGACGGCTCAAATCGGACATGGGAACCTCCTCGTGCGGTGTTGAATGGGCCGGCGAATCTGCGTCGACGGGCGCCTCAGCCGGCGAGGGACTTCCTGACGATACAACCGGGGAAGTGTAGTTTGGCGGTGGGAGTGTGGCAACGCGGTGAAGCGCGCGTGACGGGGCGCGGTGCGTGGACCCTGGGGAGCGCGGCCGGTATTCTACCCGCTCACCGCGGGCGCGCGGCGTGCGAAGCGATGATGAGGGCGGAGCAACGGGGATGCACGATCATACGTTGACGTATCTGCTGTGGCTGGCGGCATTCACGGGCGCGGTCCACACGCTGATGGGGCCGGACCACTATGTGCCGTTCATCGCGATGGCGCGCGCGGGCGGCTGGTCGCTGCTGCGGACGCTGGCGGTGACGGTGGTGTGCGGGGTCGGGCACGTACTGGGTTCGGTGGCGCTGGGGACGGTGGGGATCGCGGCGGGCTGGGCGATCGGCGGGCTGGAGGCGTTCGAGTCGACGCGCGGAGAGATCGCGGCGTGGCTGCTGCTGGGGTTCGGGCTGGCGTATACGGTGTGGGGGGTGCGGCGGGCGATGCGGCACCGGCCGCACACACACTGGCACACGCACGATGACGGAACGGTGCATCGGCACGCGCACGCGCATGACGGCGCGGCGGCCGCGCATGAGCTGGGTGAGTCGGCGCGGCCGCGGACGATGACGTTCTGGGTGCTGTTCACAGTGTTCGTGTTCGGGCCGTGCGAGGTGCTGATCCCGCAGTTGATGTACCCGGCCGCGCGGCATGGCTGGGGGGGGTTGGCGGCGATTACGGCGGTGTTCGCCGCGGCGACGATCGGGACGATGACGACGGTGGTCGCCGCGGCGTACGCGGGGCTGACCCGTCTCGCGCTGCCGAACCTGGAGAAGTATTCGCACGCGACGGCGGGGCTGGCGGTAACGATGTGCGGGCTGGCGATCAAGCTCGGGCTGTAGCGCACGGTTCGCAGCAATATTCATCCGCCCAGGAAGGCGCGCTGGAAGGCCCACCAAAGTCCGACGACGGCGATCACGGCGGAGAGGGGTTGGACGATCACCGGGCGATACCATTTCTTTTTGCGGCACCAGCCGACCAGCAACAGCGCGAGCAGCACGACGGCGAGCTGACCAAGTTCGACGCCGAGGTTGAAGGTGATGAGCGCGGTGACGAATTCCTCAGGCGGCAGGCCGAGTTCGCGCAGGACTCCGGCGAAGCCGAGCCCGTGCAGCAGGCCGAAGCCGAAGACCAGCGCGGGCCGCCACGGCTTGAGCTGCGCGGTGAAAAGGTTCTCGATGGCGACATAGGCGATGGAGAGGGCAATCAGCGATTCGACGAGGCGCGAAGGGAGCGAGACGACGCCGTACATGGAGAGGGCAAGCGTGACGGA
The DNA here is from genome assembly GCA_964571825.1 of uncultured Planctomycetales bacterium. GTDB lineage: Bacteria > Planctomycetota > Phycisphaerae > UBA1845 > CAZNDQ01. The sequence continues at coordinate 3,081 of CAZNDQ010000190.1, forward strand.
GTGGGCGACGGTGAAGGCGGTGATCTGCCAGAGGAGGGGGGCGAAACGCGTGCTGAGGAGGAAGAGGCCGAGGACGAAGAGGATGTGGTCGAGGCCGAGGGGGAGGATGTGCTCGAAGCCGAGGATGAGGTAGCGCGCGGCCACGTCGCGGCGGCCGGCGGGCGCGGGCGCTTCGCCGAGGCGGTAAGGCGGGCTCTGCTCGGAGGGGGAGAGGATGAACTTCGCGCCGGCGGCGGTGGCCTGGTCGAACACGGTGAGGTGCACAGCCTGAAAACTGCGCGAGGCGCGGAAGGTGAAGGTCTCGGCGCCGGGCGGGATGCGGCCGGTGAGGCGGACGAGCGTGCCGAGAACGGTGGGCTCGACACCGTCTTCGGCGAGGGGCGTGCCGTAGTGGGGCAGGGAGACGACGGGGAGTTGCTCGCGGCCGTCGAACTCGATGCGCACGCGGCGCTGGATCATCTCGCGCAAGCGCTCGATGTGGGCGTCGCGTTCGGCGGGGGGCATGGCGCGGAGCCGGGCGGCGAGTTCGGCGGAGTCGATGGTCGGCGAGACGCCGAGGGCGAGGGCATCGACGTCGACGGTTAGGTCGACGACGTATGTGCCGTCGGTGCGGAGGACGGCGAGAACGTCGGTGAAGGAGAAGTCGTGAGCGCGCACGGGCGCGGCCGGCAGGACGGCGACCGCGAGGGCGATCGCCGGGATGCATTGACGATGATCGGCGACCGCCCGCAAGAATCGCTCCCGTGTTGCGTTCCACGCTGCTGTACAGCGCACTTCCGAGTCGTCACGCCGCGCGGCGTGCGCGGTGTGAGTGGATTGTAGCGTGGGTGAACTTGACCTCCGGCGCCTTCTGCGCGCCTTCGTCGGCCTTGAAGTACTCGGCGGGCTGGACGCCGGCCCAGGAGCAGAAGATCCGGCCGAGGAGTCCGCGGGCGTAGCTGTTGAGCGTGCTGACGGCGTCGTTGTAGCGCTTGCGAGCTACGGCGATGCGGCTCTCGGTTCCCTCGAGCTGGTCCTGCAGCGCGAGGAAGCCCTGATTGGCCTTGAGGTCGGGGTATTTCTCCTGCAGGAACAGCAAACGCGAGAGGGCGCCTTCGAGCTGGTCGGCGGCCTGAACCTTGTCGCCGGGCTTGTCAGCGCTGAAGTAGCGTGTGCGTGCTTCGGCGATGTTCTCGAAGAGTTCTTTTTCATGGGCAGCGTAGCCTTTGACCGTTTCAACGACGTTGGGGACGAGGTCGTAGCGGCGCTGGAGCTGGTTCTCGACCTCGCCCCAGCCGCTCTTGACGGCTTCGTCATAGCGGACAGCGCGGTTGTAACCGGAATAGGCGCAGCCGCCGATGACCACGGCGCCGAGGACGAGGATCCCAAACATCATGGCGAAGAACCGGGACGCATTCATACCCGTACCTCCCGCGCGGCCGAGCCGCGCACCACAGCCTTGACAGAAGCGTGCGTGCGCGCGATTGGCCGCGCCGCAACTTGCACAGACCTTACCAGCCTCCACGTGCACCACCTCCTCCGAAAGAGCCGCCACCGCCGCCGCCAAACGAGCCGCCGCCGAATCCGCCGAAACCTCCGCTGCCCCAACCGCCGCGACGTGAGGAGCGTCCGGCCGCGCTGAGGGCTTCGAAAACGAGCCACGGGCCGATCCAGTTGCCGCGGTGGCGCCGCCGCCGGCGCCTTCGGCCTCCACCAATCGTCGACAGAATCACGATGAGGAAGATAAGCCAGAAAATCCAGTTGGAGCTGCGCCCGCGCCCCCGACCGGCATCGGCGCGGACGCGGTAGTCGGGAATGCCGCCGATGGTGACGCCGGCATCGTCGGCGATCTTGTTGACGATGGCGATGGTGCCCTGAGTGAGCCCGGTAGCGAAGTCGCCGGCCCGGAAGTGGGGGACGAAGTACTCGCGGGCCATGCGACCGATCCAGGCGTCGGGGAGCACGCCCTCGAGGCCGTAACCGACCTGGATGTCGTACTTGCGGTCGTCGACGGCGATGAGGATGAGGGCGCCATCGTCCTTGCCCTTTTTGCCGAGCTTCCACGCTTCGGCGTGGCGGAGGGTGAAGCTGAAGGTGTCCTCGCCGCCGGTGGTGCGGACGGTGAGGAGGATGACCTGTGCGCCGGTCTTGCTTTCGAGTTCGGTGAGGTAGCCGTCGATGCGGCGGCGCGCAGCCGCGTCGAGGACGCCGGCGCGGTCGTCGACGTGGTCGCGCGGGACGGGCAGCGTCTGCTGCGCGAAGACGGCCGGGGCAAAGATGCTGACGGCGACGAGCGAGCAGAGCGCAGTGAGGCGCGGCGCGCACGGGGTTGTGCGTCGCGGGCTGCGCTGGGCGCGGTCGTCGTGATGTCCGTCAGCACTGATGGGCATCGGCGCGCTCCGCGAGTTGTTCGAGACAGACGTAAAATCGCTGCACGTCATTGATCGTGGCCGTTGCGGCCGCCGGCGGCCGCCGCAGGTCGGCGAGAGAATACCCCAGCGAGTCATTGGCGTGCTGCCAGATCTGTTGCGGCGTGAGCGGCCCCTTCTCGCCGCGGAGCCAGAGGAGCCCGCGCAGCACGCGCTCGGCGTGCAGGCGGAGGTCCTCGAGCAGCGCGGCGAGGTAGTCGGGAGTTGTTTCGCCGGCGAGGAGACCCTGGCGCAAGCGGATCAGCAGGCGTTTGAACTCGCGCTCGCACTGGAGGCGGAGGTGTTCATCGCGCAGCGGGAGGTCGGCGAAGGTATCCTCGCCGAAGACGGCGCAGCGCGTCTGGTGAATCTCGAGGAATTCGAGGGGAAAGGCGTCGAGGGAGCGGCGCACGTAGTCGGCGGTGACGACGAGCGGCGCTTCGACGTGGAGCTTGCCCAGGCGCGGGCCTTCCTGAGCCAGTTGGGCGAGCGCGGGGACGTCGATGCGGTCGAGCGTCACGACGCTGCGGATGCGCTCGCGCGGATCGAAGCTGGCAGAGGCCGCGCTACCGAAGACGGCCAGGCCGCGGAGCCGCCCGGCGAACACGGCGCGGACGGCGCGGACCAGTTCGGCTGCGCCGGGGCGGGCGGATTCGTGAAGGCCGTCGAGTCGCAACAGCGTCTGGTCCATTTCGTCTCCGTCGGATTCGCGTCAGTGCACATATAGATACGATGACACGACGGTCGGCGTGATTATAATTTGCGACCGAGTTCCGAAAAGGGCGGCGGGCAAGGCGCATGAATCCGGAGATCACGTTGACGGCGGTCGTGTGGCCGACGTTTCTGTCGAGCTGGTGGGTGCCGGCGCTGGCCGCGGGGATCACGATTCCGCCGCTGATCCTGCTGTACTTTCTCAAGCTGCGGCGCAAGCCGCAGACGGTGGCGAGCACGCTGCTCTGGCAGCGGGCGATCGAGGACATGCAGGTCAACGCGCCGTTTCAGAAGCTGCGGAACAATCTCCTGCTCATCCTGCAACTGATCGCGCTGCTGCTGGCGATCGCGGCGCTGGCGCAGCCGGTGCTGAGCGTCGCGCCGCGCCGCGAGGCGAAGATGATCCTGCTGATCGACAACTCGGCGTCGATGTCGGCGCGGGAGGCGGACGGGAGTACGCGCCTGGAGCGGGCGCAGCAGGAGGCGCGGCGGATCATCGAGGCGATGGGGCGGGGGGACCGGGCGATGATCATCGCCTTCAATGAGGAGGCGCGGGCGCTGGGGCCGTTTACGGATGAGCGGAGCGAACTACTGCGGCAGATTGAGTCGATCGAGCCGACCGACCGCCGGAGCCAGCTCGCCGAGGCGGTGGCGCTGGCGGAAGCGCACGCGACGCCGGCGGGAGAAGCGGCGGGCGCGGTCGAGGGCGCGGGGCCGGGTGTCGTGCCGCCACGGATCGTACTGCTCTCGGACGGGGGGATCGCGGACGCCGGAGCTATCTCGCTGCGTTACGGCGGAGAGGAGGGGATCGAGTACTTGTCGATCGGGGAGGCGCTCGACAATGTGGGCATCGTGGGGATCGAGGCGCGGCGGGGCTTCGAGACGCCCGAGAGGGTGCGCGTGCTGGTGCGCGTGCGGAACTTCGGGGCACAGCCGGAGCGAGCGGACGTGTCGCTGCGCGTCGAGGACCAGGTGGCGTCGGTGCGCGAGGCGAACCTAGCGGCGGGCGCGCGGTCGGACAATGTAGAGGCGGAGGCGGCGGCCGGCGATACAGTTGGCGCCGAGACGGCGCCCGAGGGAAGCGTGGCGGTGCTGGAGTTTGAGGTGCAGGATGAGCACGGCGGACTGTACGAGGCGCGGATTGAGCGGCCGGACGCGCTGGCGGCGGACGACGTGGCGTGGGTGGATGTTGCGCCGCCGCGAATGCTGCGCGTGCTCATCGTCAGTCCGGGAAACGTTTTTCTCGATCGCATGCGGCGCAAGGATCGGACGCTGGCGGACTGGGAGTGGATGGCGCCGGACGAGTATGAGCGCGCGGAGAGCGCGGCGCTGATCGCAGACGGACGGAGCCGCTATGACGTTGTGATGTTCGACGATCTCTCGACCGAGCGGCTGCCGGTGG
>CAZNDQ010000191.1:0-7574 GCA_964571825.1 uncultured Planctomycetales bacterium
CCCCGAATCGCCGAGCGGAAAGGTTTACGGCTAGACAGCCTGCGACGACGGCCCGGCCGCATTCCGCGCAAGGCTCGTCAAGCCTTTTTAGATCGACCAGCCGGGAACGGTCGGCCGCGTCGGGGCGGAAGTCTCCCCGTACGGACCCAGGCTCGGCGTCACCTATCCGAAGGCCGATCTAAATGTGCTGCTACGGGCGGCGCAGGCGGCAATGACCGGGTGGAAAGACGCCGTGGTCGAGACCCGCGTGGGATTGTGCCTCGAAATCCTGAACCGGCTAAACCGCCGCAGCTTCGAGATCGTCAACGCCGTCATGCACACGACCGGACAGGGCTTCATGATGGCCTTTCAGGCCGGCGGGCCGCACGCGCAGGACCGTGGGCTGGAGGCGCTGGCCTATGCGTGGGAGGAGATGACGCGCACGCCGGCCGAGGTGGAGTGGAAGAAGCAGGTAGGCAAGACCGAGTTCGTTACGCTGCACAAGCGGTTCCGCATCGTCCCGCGCGGCGTCGCCGTGGTCATTGGCTGCTCGACTTTTCCGACGTGGAACGGGTACCCCGGCCTCTTCGCCAGCCTCGCCACGGGCAACGCCGTCGTTGTCAAGCCGCATCCGGGAGCGATCCTGCCACTGGCGGTGACGGTCGAGACCGCGCGCGAAGTGCTGCGCGAATGCGGCTTCGATGCGAATCTGGTGACACTCGCGGCCGACAGCGCGGAGGCCCCGATCACGAAGGAACTCGTCACTCGGCCCGAGGTGCGCATCGTCGACTACACCGGCAGTTCGGCGTTCGGTGAATGGATCGAGCAAAATGCACGGCAAGCGGCCGTCTATACGGAAAAAGCGGGCGTGAACTCGGTCATACTCGACAGCGTCGACGACCTCAAGGCCGTCAGCGGCAACCTCGCCTTTTCGCTGAGTCTGTATTCGGGGCAGATGTGCACGACGCCGCAGAACGTCTTCATTCCTTCCGGCGGGATACGTGTCGGCGGCGAAAAGAAGTCATTCGACGAGACGGCGCAGGCGATCGTCGGCGCGGTGAACTGGTTCCTGAGCGAACCGGCGCGGGCGAGCGAGGTGCTCGGCGCAATCCAGAATGAGCGAACGCTGCATCGCATCGAACAGGCGGCGGCTGAGGGCGGCACCGTTCTGCGAAACCCCGAGGTGTTGCGCCACGAAGCGTACCCGGAGGCACGCATGCGCTCGCCGCTGATCGTGCGGTTGCGGGCCGAGGACGAGCAGCAGTACATGCGCGAGATGTTCGGCCCGATCGTCTACCTTATTGAGACACGCGACACCGCCCAGAGCATCGAGCTGGCCGCGCGCGCGGCCGAGCGGCTCGGCGCGATCACGTGCGCAGTCTACTCGACCGACGAGGACGTGCTGCGCCGCGCAGAAGAGACTGCCGCCGCAGCGGGCGTTTCACTTTCATGCAACCTGACGGGGCAGATCTGGGGCAACCAGGCGGCCGCATTCAGCGACTTCCACGTGTCGGGGCTGAATCCGGCGGGCAACGCGACGCTGTGCGACGGGGCCTTCATCAGCGGTCGGTTCCGCGTCGTGCAGAGCCGCATTCCGATCGCCGCCGGAGCATGACGCAGCGCCAGTCTCGCGTCGCTCCACACCAGGCCGCCCTGCTGCGCCCCCCCCCGCGCAGCGGAAGGGGCCGTCCGACCGAACGGCCCCCGTTGGCAGAAAAGTGATTCTGCGAGAATACCTGCTACATCGAGCGGCGGCGGACGAATGCCAGCGCGCCCATCGCCATCAGCGCCATCGTCGCCGGCTCGGGTACGGGCACGAGAATGTCCTGCGACGACGGGTGCGTCAGGACGTTGAGCGGCGTGCTCTGCGTCCAGTTGCCTAGGTTGAACAACTCGTTGGCCCACGTGGCGACCTGAGCAATCACCTGCTGCGTGTGGGCGTGGGTGTTGTCGAGCACAAAGTTCCCGGCCGCGAGATTGAACGATCCATCGACCCAGAACTCCCAGAGCATGGCCTGAAACGCGGCTGCCTTGACGCGGCTCGTCAGCGAATCGGCGAAGGCATTGGCCCACAGGCGTTCAATGTAGTCGCGCTCGGACGCGGTCAGGTTCACCACCGAGGAAAGCGGCTCGATCGTATACGTCAGCCCCGTCGAGTCCGGCGGATTGATTCCGACCTGCATCGCCTGGATGGGCTCGAGGCAGTAGGTCAGGAGCTGCTCGAAGTTCCCGTCGTCGTCCCAGTCAGCCTCGAAATCGAATGCGCCGGACGGCAATGCCACAAACTGCATCCCGGTGTACGTGCCCAGCGGCCGGCTGCCAGTTCCGAGCAGATAGAATCCGCCCGGCGGCGTAGAAACGCCAAATGACGTTTCACCGCCGACGGCGTCGCGGATTTGCACGGTGGCCGCTCGCGCCGCGGAACCACCAAACAGGCATCCCGCCAGCAGCAGTAGCGTCGATATCCCCCTGAACATCTTTCCATCCTCCGATTGGACGCGCGGGGTTCCCCAACCACCGCAGCGCACACAGACGAACCAGCCCGAAGCCATACGGCTCCGCGCCCGACCGGCACTGACAGGCGAGGATCGTGCGGACACCCGCAGTCCAGACCGGCCGTGAACGAATCTTCGAGGGGGGATGAATGCCGTCGGGCGACACTCCCAGTATCGCCGCGGCTCAGACCAGGCTCTCTCCCACCTTCTCGTTCGGCCAATGGTATGCGTCCGGGCAGCGTCAATTCAACGGGGCGAACCCTGGCGAAGCGAAGATTTTGACTGCGCGGCCTGGGTGAGTCGTGGATCGCCGGATTATCCGCCATACGCAGAGTTCACGCCCTCGGTGTCCGATAAGCCGCCCGCAACGCGCGGAACCGGGCTCACCCCCCGCGCCAGCCACCGATGCGCATGACATTGACATACGCCTTGACGGCGCATTCGCCAGCCCGCCACGTCTTGCCGCATCGCACATTCACAGCCCATAATCCACCCATGTCAGCCGCACCTGTACTCTCCCTGATTCACTTTGAGATGCCCGTGTACCTGGCGCTGTTGGCGCTCCTGCCGTTGCTCGTGCTGTTCAGTTTTCGTTCCCTGGCCGGGCTGGGGCGCGTGCGCCATGCTCTGGTCGCAGCGCTCCGCTGCCTGGTGGCGGCGGCTTTCATCATCGCCTTGGCCGGGCCGGAGCTTCGGCGGACCACCGACGACCAGACGGTGGTATTCCTGCTCGATCATTCACGCAGCGTACCAGTTGAGCAGCAACAGGCAGCATTTCAATTCGTGCAGCGTGCCGCCGAGGCCATGCGGCCGGGCAAGGACCGCCTGGCCCTTGTTACATTCGACGGCGTGCCTTCGATTGAGCAGTCGGCGCGAGACCGGCTGCTGATCGATACGCCCGGCGCGTCGGGAAAACCCGACCGCACGAACATCGAGGCCGCCCTGCGAATGGCAACCGCCCTCTTTCTTCCCGACGCCGCGCGCCGAATCGTCGTCCTCTCTGACGGAAACGAGAACTCCGGCGACGCGATGCGTCAGACGGGCCAGGCCGCGGACGCGAAAATTCCGATCGATGTGCTGCCGCTGTCGTATGCGCACGACAGCGAGGTCGTCTTTGAGCGCTTGTGGGTCCCACCGACCGCCGCGCTCGACGAAACCGTCCGACTCAACCTTGTGCTGCGGACGCAGCGGCGGGTCAGCGGCCGCGTGCTCCTCTATCACCAGGACCGCCCCGTCGATCTCGATCCGTCGTCGGACGAGTTGTCCCTGCCGGTCGTCCTGCAACCGGGGACGAACCGCACGACGATTTCGCTGCCGCTCGCCGTGCCGGGCGTCCATCGTTTCTGGGCGGTCTTCAAACCCGACGACCTCTCCGAAGATTCGATTGCCACAAACAACGAGGGGCGGGCATTCACGGTCGTCGGCGGTCCGCAAAAGGTGCTGCTCATTGCAACCTCGGAGCCGACCTCCGGAACGCTGGACGGCGAGTCGGCCCGCATCCTGGCCGAGACTCTCCGCGCGCAGGGCATCACCTGCGACCTTCGCCGCACCGGCTCGCCACCGCTCGATCTCATCAGCCTGCTTGACTACTCGCTGGTCATTCTCTCCAACGTGCCGGCGCATCTGCTGGCCGCCGACGAGATCGCCGCGCTGGCCGCCTACGTGCGCGAACTGGGCGGCGGACTCGTCGCCGTCGGCGGCGACAGCGCGTTCAGCGTCGGCGGCTATTACCAGACGCCGCTGGAGGAAGTGCTGCCCGTCGAAACGAACCCGCAGAAGCTGCACCTGCTCAGCACGGCGATGGTGTTCGTCATCGACAAGTCGGGCTCCATGATGGGCGAGAAACTGGAGCTGGCCAAGCGTGCGGCCGTGGCATCCGTTGAGCTGCTCAGCCCCATGGACCAGGTCGGCGTCGTCGCCTTCGACGGTCTGCCAGACTGGGTTGTCCGCATCACGCGCTGCACCGACAAGGGCGGCATCATCCGCCGCATCCACGGCATCGGCGTCGGCGGCGGGACCGTCATGTACCCCGGAATTGAGCAGGCGGCGATCGGGCTCTCCGGTGTCGAAGCCGACGCCCGCCATGTGATCGTGCTCACCGACGGGCAGACACCGCAGGCCAATTACGGGCGGCTATTGCGCCCGCCCTGGATTACGAGGAACTCGCCATCGGCGACGGCGCGGACAGCACGCTGCTGGCAAAAATTGCGCAGCTCGGGCGCGGGCGGTTCTATGAGACACAGGATGCCCAATCGATCCCGCAGATCTTCGCGCGCGAGACCGTCCTCGCCGGACGCTCAGGGATGAGCGACAAATCTTTTCAACCCGTGCTCAAACGGACCGCGGGCGATACCCCCGCCGCCGGGCTCGACGCCCAGAGGATTCCACAGCTTGGCGGCTACGTCATCACCTCGGCCAAGCCGCTGGCACACGTCCCGATCGTGCGCGTCACGGACGAGGGCGAGGATCCGGTGCTCGCGCATTGGCAGGTCGGACTGGGCAAGAGCGTGGCCCTGACAAGCGGGTTCTGGCCGCGCTGGGGAGCGCGCTGGGTGGAGTGGCCGGGGTTCGGCCGGCTTTGGGCGCAAATCTGCCGCTGGGCGGCGCGTTCGGTTGACGCCGGCGGATTGCGCGTCGCCACCAGCGTCGAGGGTGGAGAGGTGCACCTGCGCATCTTGGCGCCGGAGGAAGGTGAGGGGGCGGGCGATCCGCTCGTCTTCGCCAGCCAGGTGCTCGATCCGGAGCATCGCGCCCGGCCGTTGCAGATTCAACGGACCGGACTCGGACAGTACGATGCAGTCTTCAGTGCCGCCGACACCGGCAGTTACGTCGTCCGGCTCTCCTACGAGTCGGCCGACGGGTCCAAGCGCGTCAGCGGCACGATGCACACCGGCGTCTCGATGGCCTATTCGCCGGAATACCGTGAAATGCGCTCGAACGAGGCGGTTCTCTCGGAGATGGCGCGGCTGACGGACGGCGAGGTGCTCGCGGCCGGGCAGCCTGACCGGGTTTTCTCGCCGGGGCGGATCAGGCCGGTGCGACTGCGACGGCCCGTGTGGGACGGCTTCGTCTGGTTCGCGCTTATCCTGTTTCTGCTCGACGTGGCGGCGCGGCGCCTGGCCATCGACCCGGTGTTGGTGCTGGCTCGGTTGCGAGCGGGCTTGCAGGCACTCGGACGCAGTCCGGCGCGCGGGCAGGGCGAGGCGGCACTTCAGTCATTGCGCGGAGCGCGGGCACGAGCACGGGATCGCATGGCGGCGGCCGACAACCGCCCTGCCGTGGCGCCGGGTGAGTCGGCCCGCGAGGCGGCGTTCCGCGCCGGCGCGGAGGCTTCCGGCCGCGGAGGAGACGCATTGCAGAAGGACTTTGGCCAGGCGCTGGGCGCAGACCGCGCGGACAGCCCTGTACCCACCGCGTCCAAATCCGTCGCCGACGCTGCCGAGGAGGGTGATTACACCTCGCGCCTGCTCGACGCCAAGCGCCGCGCGCGCCAGCGCCGCCAGGACGATCAGCGGTGACTTTTTCGGCCGCGCAGTCTTCGGCTGCGGCACGTGCTGTGGAGAAGCGATGTTGGCCGCTCTGCTCCTCCGCTCCGTTCGTTATCCAAGTCCGCCCGATAGTCCATCGGGAGCCACGGCCAGGGGCTGGTACGTGGCGTACAGCTTGCTAATTGCTATGCTATGTAGAGAGGAATCGTATGAGTGAGTCCCTCAGGATTCCAGAGTCGGACCTGGCTGAATTCTGCCGCCGGAATCACATTCGGCGACTTGCGCTATTTGGGTCGGTGCTGCGCGACGATTTCCGGCCCGAAAGCGACATTGATGTGCTCGTCGAGTTTGAGCCCGGCCAGACACCCGGTCTGCGTTTTTTTGCCTTGCAGATTAAGCTCTCCGAGATGTTTGGAGGGGCGGTCGATTTGCACACGCCCGCGTTTCTCAGCCGGTACTTCCGTGACGACGTACTCAGCCAGGCGAATGACCTCTATGTCGCGGCATGATGATGATACTCGCCTGCGGCACATGCTCGACTACGCCCGGGAAGCGGTTGTGATGGCGCAGGGCCGCTCGCGCTCGGACCTTGATGTGGATCGTCAATTTGCGCTTGCAATGACTCGACTCCTGGAGTCATCGGTGAAGCGGCTGCCCGTGTTTCTCTCGAAGGGCGGGATCGGATTTCTGAAATCCCCTGGCCGAGCATTGTGGGGTTGCGCAATCGACTGATTCATGGTTATGACGAGGTCGATTTCGATCTGCTTTGGGCAACAGTGCGCGACGACGTTTGTCCGCTGATCGTGGCACTCGAAGCGCACTTTGCACATTGATTCAGCCACGCGAGGATCGGCTCGGCGCCTGACATGACTCTCTTGATCAGTGAAAATCGCGTGACTGGCTGCTGACTTCGCGCAGGGCGTGCGAGAGGTCGGTCAGGCGCTGCACGAGCAGGTGGACGACCTCGCCCTGGCGCTCGACGCGACCGTGGGCGAGCAGCATCACTGCCGTGCACGCCTCGCGGCGGTAGCGCTCGAACACCTCCGGCCGCACGATCAGGTTGGCGATCCCGGTCTCATCCTCCAGCGTGCAGAAGAGAATCCCTTTGGCCGTCGGCGGACGCTGCCGCACCAGCACCAGCCCGGCCACGCGCAGCCGCCGGCCCTGCGGCGCGGTGCGCAGCGCGCGCGCCGGATGCGCACCGAGCCGATCCAGTTCTCCGCGGACCAGCGCCACCGGGTGCGTCCGCAAGGAGAGCCCGACGCTCGCGTAATCGGCGGTCACGCGCTGCATCATCGACGTCCGCGGTAACCGCGGTACCGCCTCGACCGGCTCCACCGCCGCAAACAACGGCAGCTCCTCGTCCTCCAGCGCCAGGATGTCCCACAGCGCCCGGCGTCGATCCAGCCCCAGCGACGCCAGCGCGTCAGCCGCCGCCAGCCGCGCCAGCGTCGCTCGCGCCGCGCCGGATCGGCGCACGAGATCGCAGAGCGAGACGAACGGCTCCTCGCGTCGCGCCCGCACGACGCCCGCTACCAGCCCCCCCGCGACTCCGCGGAGCAGCTGCATCCCCACGCAGATGCCGAGGAACGTTCATGAGACGGCGACCACC
>CAZNDQ010000192.1:0-7522 GCA_964571825.1 uncultured Planctomycetales bacterium
CCGCGGCGCGCGGGGCTCCGGCTGGTCGCCAGCGGCGGATGAAGGCGGCGGCCCAGGCGAGCTGGGCGAGGAGGATGAAGATCAGGAGCCCTATTTCTGTGGTACGAACTGCGCGTGCGGAGGGTGCAGGCACCTCATCACACACGGGTGCGGCTTTTGACGGATCAAGGTGTTCCGAGAACAGAAGCATCGGCGAAAGAGTGTACGCGGGCGCGCCGAGGCTGACGAGAGCGCGCCGGACGTGGATGCGCGGCCGGGCTATAGTCGCATACAGGCAGATCTGCGGGAGGTAGACGGGGCAGGAAGTGCAGGAGGCGTCCATGCGGCCGATGATCTGGTTTCGCTCGGATTTGCGCATTGCAGACAATACCGCGCTTGATGAAGCGTGCGGTGCCGCGGGTGACGGCGTGATTGGCGTTCTGGCGGTATGTCCGGCGCAATGGCGGCTGCACGACTGGGGCGCAAATAAAGTTGATTTTGTGCTGCGAAACGCCGCGGCGCTGTCCACGGCGCTGGCGCGGCTGAACATACCGCTGCGAATCGTGTGTGCTGCGCGGTTTGGGGAGCTGCCGGCAGCACTGGTCGCGCTGGCGGAGCGGACCGGTTGTGACGCGTTGTATTTCAATCGCGAATACGAAGTGAATGAGCTGCAACGTGACGATGAGGTGACTCGGGCATTTGAGCGGTCTGGCAGGCGGGTTCGCGGATTTGACGATCAAACGATCGTGCCGCCGGGGCGGCTGCGTACGGGAAGCGGCGGCTGGTACACGGTATTTTCGCCGTTCCGGAAGAAGTGGATCGAGGCGGTGCGCGAGCGTCGCGGCGTCAGGCTGCGACCCGCTCCGACAAGGCAACGCGTCCGGGCGTGCGAACCAGACATCGTGCCGACATCCTTACCGGAGTTTGTCGGGCGGACTTGTTCCAAGCTGTGGCCTGCGGGCGAGCGAGCGGCTCGGCAGATGTTGAGACGGTTTATCGATGAACGTGCGGGTACATATCACGTGCGGCGGGATCTGCCGAGTATGGATGGGACGAGCACGCTGTCGCCGTGGCTGGCGTGTGGAGCGATCTCGGCGCGGCAGTGCCTGTCGGCGGCGCTGGAGGCGAACCGGAACCGGTTGGATTCGGGCAGCAAAGGCATCACGGTCTGGATCAACGAACTGATCTGGCGTGAGTTCTACCGGCACGTGCTGGTGGGGTATCCGCGTGTCTGCCGCAACCAACCGTTCAGACCGGAGACGGAACGAATCCGGTGGCGTGAGGATGAAGCCGGATTCCGTGCCTGGTGCGAGGGACGAACGGGTGTGCCGATTGTCGACGCGGGGATGCGTCAACTCGCGCAGACGGGCTGGATGCACAACCGGGTGCGCATGATTACGGCGATGTTTCTGACAAAAGATCTTCTGATTGACTGGCGCCGGGGAGAACGGCACTTCATGCAGTGTCTAGTTGACGGGGACTTTGCCAACAACAACGGGGGCTGGCAGTGGTCAGCGTCAACGGGTACAGACGCCGCACCGTACTTCCGGATGATCAACCCGTCGAAGCAGAGTCGGCGCTACGATGCGGAAGGTGAATATATCAGGCGGTTTGTACCGGAACTCGTGGGGGTACCGGACGAGGAGGTGCACGGTCCTGTGCGCGGGTGGAGGAGTGGGCGCAGAATCGACTATCCGGAACCGATTGTCGATCATGCTCAGGCGCGGGACCGACTGCTGGCTGCATTCCGGAGGATCAGGAGCACAGCCAGGGGTAAGGCGCAGGGTGGCCTGCATGGTTGACTGTCGACACGGCGTGTGCTGGGTGGGGAGAGCTTACGAGTTCGGCGCGCACCGACCATTCCACGCGCATGCTGTCCAAGCGGCCAGAACACTGGTTGAAAACAGGAGGGGGAAATAGTGGCCGAGGAGGCTGGGGGCGGTCATCTGGATGAACCAGAGCACGGAATAGGCAATCAGGGCGGCGATGATGGGCGCGTGCGTTCGCGCGCGTGTGGATATGGTGCGTGCGGCGGCGGCGGAGAAGAGGAGCAGCGGCCAGGCGAGGAGATAAGAGTGGTTCCAGGCGAGACGGCCGGCGGTCAGGCCGAGGACGAGAAGCACGGCGAGTTCGCAAAGCAGGGCGGGCGAATCTGCGGCGGGCGTGGTGACGGGCGCGGGCCAGCGCGAGCGTGAGAGCAGGAGCGTGGCGACGAGCAGCAGCGCGAGCCAGATGAGCAGGGCGCGATCGGCAAGGCGACGGTGAGCGGGGTCGGCGTCGCGCAGGGGGCGGTGGAAGAGATGGTGCCAGGACTGGTTGGCGCGTTTGAAGTCCATGCGCGCAGCGCGGTCGGGCTCAGGAGTGGAGGAAACCTCGGTGTCGTCGGTGAGGTAGTGTTGGGTGACGGCGGCGCGGAATTCGATCAGACACTGGGTGGCGCGGTTCGGGCCGAGGGTGAGGGCGGGGGCCCCCCACCACCAGAAGACGACGCCGATGAGGAAGCCGAGCAGCGCGAACGAGGGTGCGCGCGGACTCATACCGCGTGGAGCGATGAGGGTCAGCGCGAGTTTCCAGAGCAGCCAGACGGCGATGAGGAGCGGCGTGACCTTGATGGCGGAGGCGGCGGCGAGTGTGAAGCCGGCGAGAGCGGGCCGGCGGCGCTGGAGCAGCCACATGCCGAGGGCGGCGGAGAACAGGATGACGACGTTGACCTGGCCGCGGTGAAGCGTTTCGACGAGGGGGAAGAGGGCGAGCGCCGCCGACCAGATGAAGACAGTGCGCTGCGCGGCGGGCGTCGGCGCAGCCGAGGCGGCGATGCGCCAGAGGCAGAGCGCGGAGGCGAGCGCGAGCGCGACGTTGATGAGGAACCAGGCATACAGTTCGGCGCGCGGGGAGAGCGAGGTGAGCGGCTGAATGAGGATGGCAAGAAGAGGCGGGTAGAGGTAGGGCCAGCCGCGCTCGCTTACCGCTTCGTATGGCGAGCGATTGTTGCGGAGGGCGAGGGCGGCGGCGCGGTAGACGTGGTAGTCGTCGCTGCGGAGCAATTCGCCGGTTTGGGGGTCGAGTCGGGCGGCGAGGTCGAACCAGCCCCAGATGAGGAGCGCGGCGAGGAGCACGGCGGCGAGGAGCGCGGGGAGGCGCGCGGCAGGTTGTGGCGGTTGGGCGAGGTCGTTCACAAGCGAACTCCGTCGTGCGCGGTCATCGTAAGCGTGCAGCGAAGAGAATGCACCGGGCGCGATGCAGGTGGGGATCGTGAGGGCGGACGGATATACTGGCGGGATGATGTATCGCGGGCTACGCCCGCAATCACAGGCACGGAGGCACGAAGGGAGAGGAAGTAACGAAGTGACGAAGGTACGGAGTGACGCAGTGGAGGAAGGGACTCCTCGCTTCGCTCGGAGCGATGACGTGATCGGGTTCATATCCAGAAGGCGCGTCAAGACGCACCCTACGAAATTGCGCAACGTGATTGTCTTTCTCGCGCTGGCGTTTCAGGCGGCCGGTGCGGCGCGCGCCGGCGCGCAAGAGCAAGAGGGTGAGCCGTTTCGGATCGGGCAGTATCTGCAGGTGATCGAGGGGCTGGCGGAGCCGTGCGGGGTGGCGATCGGGGCGAATGAGCGAATCTACATCGCGGACAGCGGGCATCATCGGATCGGGGTGTATGACGCGGCCGGCCAGGAGCTGGCGCGGCTCGGTCGGTTCGGGCACGGCGAGGGAGAACTGATGCGGCCGCGCGGCGTAGCGCTGGGGCCGGCGGGCGAGGTGTTCGTCGCGGACACGGGGAATCATCGGGTGGTGGTGTTCGGAGCGGACGGCGCGTTCGCGCGGAGTTGGGGATCGCGCGGGCGCGCCGCGGGCGAGTTGTGCGCGCCAGAGGGGATTGCCGTCGACGGCGAGCACGTGTACGTGGCGGATACGGGCAACGAGCGGGTGCAGGTGTTCGATCAGCGAGGGGAGTTTGTGCGCGAGATCGGCGCGGGGGCGGGCGGTGTGCGCGAGAGCGCGGCGGGCGCGCTGCGACGGCCGGTGGACGCGGCGATCGGGCCGGAGGGGACAGTACTGGTCGCCGATCTGGACGAGAGCCGGGTCGTGCAGTTCGACGCGGACGGCCAGGTCGTGCGGACGTGGGGCGAGTGGGGATCGTTTCGCGGGATGCTGGGCGGTCCGCTGGGTGTTGCGCTGTTCGACGGGACGGTGTACGTGGCGGACACGGGGAATCATCGCGTGCAGATATTTTCCGGGGCGAGCAAGGACGTGCTGTACGAGTGGGGCCGGCACGTGCTGCGGCCGCACGAGGGCGACGGGCGAATCCACTATCCGAGCCGGCTGGCGATCGCGCCGTCGGGGCGATTCGCGGTGGTGACGGAGGGGTTCGAGGACCGGGCGCAGATCTACGCGCGGCGGACGGCGGAGTACGTGGAGGATGAGTGGCGGCCGTCGACGCCGGAAGAGGGGACGCTGAATCACTATGGGCCGTGGTTGGACGCGGACGGCGAGTATCTGGTGATCAGCGAGCCGGATACGCACTCGGTGCTGGTGCACGACGCGACGCAGTCGACGCCGATCATGATTTCGCAGGTGGGCGGAACGGGGCGGAGCCTCGGGCAGTTCGTGCGGCCCGGGGACGTGGCGGTGGACCGTGAGCGCGGGCGGGTGTACGCGGTGGATCGGGGGAACCGGCGGTTGCAGGTGCTGAGCCTGCGGCGCGAAGCGGGCGAGCCGATCCGATACATGCCAGGGCTGTGCAAGGTGGTCAAGTCGGTCGATTTGCCGGCGCTGGGGAAGACATTTGCGCGGGCGCGATTGGAGTGGGCGTTGCAGATCGACGCGCTGGACGTCGACGCCAAGGGGCGATTGTATGCGCTGGATGTGCGGAATGCGCGGGTGGTGGTGATGGGAGCGGACTTTTCGCTGGTGGAGGCGTGGGGCGAGTATGGCGCGGGCGAGGGGGAGATGCTCGAGCCGGTCGATCTGGCGGTGGATACGCGCGGGGAAACGGTGTACGTGGCGGATGCAGGGGCGGCGCGGGTGTGTGCGTATTCGCGGGAGGGGGCGCTGCGGCGGTGCTGGGGGCGGCGCGGCGCAGGCGAGGGGGAGTTCGTCCGGCCGGCGGGAGTTGCGGTCGGGAGCGATGGGTCGGTGTACGTGACGGACGCGAGAACACACTGCGTGCAGCGGTTTGATGCGGAGGGGAAGTTCATCGCGCGGTGGGGCGCGCGGGGGATCGGCGCGGGGGAGTTCTTCAAGCCGTGCGGGATCGTGGCGGACGGCGAGCGGGTGATCGTGATCGACTACGGCAATCATCGGGGGCAGTATTTCTCGGTGAGCGGGTGGTTTCAGCAGGCGTTCGGGTCGCGGTGGTACGTGCAGCCGGCGAGTCGGGCGGGAAGAGGAAGTGACGAAGTGACGAAGTAACGAAGTGACGAAGTGACGAAGTGACGAAGTAAAGAAATGCGGAATGCGGAATGAATAAGAATGTACGAGGAATCAGGAGGGTACGACCGGCGTTCCCGCGGCTACCTCGTGGCGACCGACGATGGTTGGCGGTGGCGGCTTGCGCTCTGGTCTTGGGGTGTAAACCGAACGAGGAGGGGCAGGAACCAAAGTCGCGTGTTGCGTCGCCGAGTGACGTGGCGACGCAGCCGGCGAATGCATCCACCGGTGCGGCGGCGGCCGACGGAGTGCGGGCGCGGGGGCGAGCGGACGAGCCGATTGTCATCGTGCGGCCGGATGCGGGAGTGAAGCGGCGCGGGACGGAGCCGGACTCGACGGGCGGGCCGGCGGAGGGGCCGAGCAACGACGGGACGTACATCGTGGCGTTTCGGCCGGAGCCGGAGCCGATTCCGATGAACGAGCCGTTCGATCTGCACGTGACGGTGCGGGCGGCGGATGGCGAGGCGGTTGAGGGCGTTGCGCTGGCGGCGGACGCGGCGATGCCAGCGCATGGGCACGGGATGAACCGGGCGCCGGTGGTGCGGCGGGCGGAGGACGGCGTCTGGGTGGTGAGCGGGATGCTTTTTCACATGCCGGGGCACTGGGAGTTGTACCTGGACATCACGCGCGGGGCGATCACCGAGCGGGCACAGTTCGACGTGAACCTGGAATGAATCGTTTGATGCGATGGCGAAGGGCGTACGCGGCGGCAATCTTCGGTGCGAGCGCGATGTACGTGGTCGGCGCTGCGGCGGCGCGGGGCGAGGGTGTCGCATTCACCGAGTCGGAGAAGCGGGCGATCCTGAGGATGTCGCCGCTGCCGCCGCTGCCGGCTGATGCGACGAATGCGCAGGCGGACGATCCGGGGGCGGCGGCGCTGGGGCGGATGCTGTTCTTCGAGCCGCGGCTTTCGGCGAACGGGAAGATTTCGTGCGCGACGTGCCACGATCCGCAGCGGGAGTGGACGGACGGGAAGCCGGTGTCGGAGGGGCTGGGAACCGTCGCACGAAACGCTCCGACTTTGTGGAACGTGGCGTGGCAGCGCTGGTATTTCTGGGACGGACGAAAGGACACATTGTGGTCGCAGGCGCTGGCGCCGATCGAGCACGCGTTGGAGATGGGCGGCTCGCGGCTGGCGGTCGCACATCTGCTCGCGGACGACGCGGTGCTGCGCAGCGCGTATGAGGAAGTGTTCGGCGCGCTGCCCGATCTGTCGGATGGGGGGCGGTTTCCGGCGCGGGGCCGGCCGCACGAGGACGATCCGAAGCAGGCGGAGCACGTCGCGTGGAGCGGGATGCGGGCGGAAGACCGGCAGGCAGTCAACACAGTCTTTGCGAACGTGGGCAAGGCGCTGGCGGCGTTCGAGCGGAAACTGGTGCGGGCGGATGCGCCGTTCGACGAATTCGTGGAGGGGCTGCGGCGCGGGGACGCGGAGAAGATGCGCGCATTGTCGCCGGCGGCGCAGGAAGGGCTGCGGCTGTTCGTTGGGCGGGCGAACTGCCGGTTTTGTCACAGCGGGCCGCTGCTGAGCGACCGCGAGTTCCACAACATCCGGCTTCCGGCGCGCGGGGAGGACGTTCAGCGCGATGCGGGGCGGCATGCGGGGATCGAGTTGCTGACGGCCGATCCGTTCTCGGCGGTCGGAGCGTATTCTGATGCGCGGGACGGGGAGATCGCAGCGCAGACGCGGGGACTGGTGAACAGCGCGGAGAACTGGGGGGCAATGCGGACGCCGTCGCTGCGGAATGTGGCGCTGACGGCGCCGTACATGCACCAGGGGCAGTTCGGGACGCTGCGCGAAGTGTTGGCGTATTACTCGACGCTGGAGGGGGCGGTGCCGCTGGGGCATCATCAGCGGGCAGAGCAGATTCTTGTGCCGCTGAACTTCACGGAAGAGGAAATGGCGGCGCTGATCGCGTTTCTGGAGTCACTGACTGGCCGGGCGTTTGATGCGGCACTGCTGGAGGCGCCGTCGGGGGTGCTCGGCGCGGGTGAGGTCTCCGAAACGCCCCGTTGACTCGCTTTCGCGGCGCCCTACCCGCCTTGCACGGCAAAAATAGCGAAAAACTCGCTTTCATTCACACTGTACCGGCCCGTATACTGGCTCTTT
>CAZNDQ010000193.1:0-7495 GCA_964571825.1 uncultured Planctomycetales bacterium
TCTCCAGGGCCTCGATGCACCGCACCAGCGCCACGCCCCCGCCCGGCACGATGCCCTCTTCGATCGCCGCCTTCGTCGCGTGCAGCGCATCCTCGATCCGCGCCTTCTTCTCCTTCAGCTCCGACTCCGTCGCCGCCCCGACGTTGATCTGCGCCACGCCGCCGGCCAGCTTCGCCAGCCGCTCCTGCAGCTTCTCCTTGTCGTAGTCGCTCGTGGTCACCTCAATCTCGCGCCGGATCTGCTCGATGCGGCCCTTGATGTCCGCGGCTGAGCCCGCGCCCTCGATGATCGTCGTGTGATCGTTGTCGACGTGGATCTTCTTCGCCTGGCCCAGGTCCGCGATCGACACCGAGTCCAGCTCCACTCCGAGGTCCTTCATGATCGCCTTGCCGCCCGTCAGCACCGCGATGTCCTGCATCATCGCCTGGCGCCGGTCGCCGTAGCGCGGCGCCTTCACCGCGCACACCGACAGGATGCCGCGCAGCTTGTTCACCACCAGCGTCGCCAGCGCCTCGCCCTCCACGTCCTCGGCGATGATCAACAGCGGCCGCTTCGCTTTCGCCACCTTCTCCAGCAACGGCACCAGCTTCGTCACGCTCGAAATCTTGTCCTCATGGATCAGCACGAGCGCCTTTTCGAACGCGCATTCCATCTCGTCCGGATTCGTCACGAAGTGCGGCGAGAGATACCCGCGGTCGAATTGCATCCCCTCCACCACGTCCAGCGTCGTGTCCGCGCTCTTGCCCTCCTCCACCGTGATCACGCCGTCCTTGCCCACTTTCTCGAAGGCCTCGAACATGATCTTACCGATGGCCGGGTCGTTGTTCGCCGAGATCGACGCCACGGCCGTGATGTCCTCCTTGCTCACCTTCACCGGCCGCGACAGCTTCTTCAGCGCCTCCGTCACCGTCTCCACCGCCTGCGCAATCCCCCGGTTCAGCGCGTTCGCATCCGCGCCCGCCGCGACGTTCCGCAGCCCCTCGGCGAAGATCGCCTCCGCCAGCACCGTCGCCGTCGTCGTCCCGTCGCCCGCCACGCTGCTCGTCTTGCTTGCCGCCTCCTTGAGGAGCTGCGCGCCCATGTTCTCGTACTTGTCTTTCAGCGAGATCTCGTCGGCGACCGTCACCCCGTCCTTTGTCACCGTCGGGCTGCCCCAGCCCTTGTCGATCACCGCCACACGCCCGCGCGGACCCAGTGTCGCCTTCACCGCCCGCGCCATCTTCTGCACGCCGGCCAGCAGCGCCTGCCTTGCCTCGTCCTCAAACGCCAGTTGTTTCACGGCCATCGCTCGCGCCTCCTTTGGTCGTGCGATACTCACGCAGTCCAGGTGTGTCTCGAATAGTCAGACCTTCCCCCTCGCGCCCCGCACCAAGCAAGACCAGTGCCAGATCGCCGCGGGGGGAACCTCGCATTCTAACTGATTGCAGATCAAACGGTTAGTGGCCTGAGCAGCCCCGCACCCCGAGCCGCCGCCGTCTGCCAAGCTGGCAGATTGTCCGCCTCCCCCTGCCGAATTGTCACCGCCCCCGCCGACGCTTTGGCGACCCCTTCCGCGCCGCCTCGACCGGTCCGGCTGCGGCTTCCCCCTCGGCCAACCGGTTGATCTGCGCCGCCAGGTACCCCGCCCCGAACCCATTATCGATATTCACCACGCTCACCCCGGCCGCACAGGAGTTCAGCATCGTCAGCAGCGGCGCCAACCCCCCGAAGCTCGCCCCGTACCCCACGCTCGTAGGCACCGCAATCACCGGCGCCTCCACCAGCCCCCCCACCACGCTCGCCAGCGCCCCTTCCATCCCCGCCACGACCACCACCACCTTTGCCTCCCGCAGCGACTCCGCATGCGCCAGCAGCCGGTGAATCCCCGCCACCCCCACGTCGTAGAACGTCTGCACCCGCTGGTCCATGATCTCGGCCGTGACCCGCGCCTCCTCCGCCACCGGCATGTCGCTCGTCCCCGCGCTGACGATGGCGATTGCGTGCCTGCTCGCTCGCTCCGCCGGGAGCCGCCGCACCGTCACCGTCCGCGCCGCCGCGCTGTACACGGCGTCTCGGAACTTGCGCTTCAATGCCCGAGCCACGTCGGCATCCGCGCGCGTCGCCAGCAGGTTGGTCTTGTGCCGCAGCATCCGCTCGGCGATCCCCACGATCTGCGCCGTCGTCTTGCCCGCGCAGAAGATCACCTCCGGAAACCCACACCGCAGCGCGCGGTGATGATCAATCGTCGCGAAGTCCAGCCGCTCGAACGGCAGATGCCGCATCCGTGCCAGCGCCTTGTCCACCGACAGGTTTCCAGCTCGCACCGCCGCCAGCAGCTTCCGAATGTCCTGCTCCGTCATCGCCAATCACATCCCACATCCCACATTCAACATCCGCCCCTTCCGTGTCCAATAAAATACCATGCCGCGCCGCGTGACACACGCCCAACGGTTTTCTCGTCGCCAACGGCCCGCGCCGCGCATATCATCAGCTACCGTCGGACCGGCGCTCGGACGCCCGCCGACGCAAGAGGGGGAGACCACGACATGTTCCGCTCATTCCATCCGCTGCGAATCGTTCCGCTGCTCATCGCCGCCGTCGCGCTACTTTCGCCCGCGCGCTTACTGAGCGCCCGGCCGATCCCGCCCTTCGGCCCCGGCGACGTCGTCTCCAATACGCCCGACACGGGTAGCGAAGCCATGTCGCAACTGCTCAAGCAGCAGCTCGCTGGCGGCGCGGCCGCGCCCAACTGCGCCGGCCAACTCGGCCTCGCCAACGTCGTCGGCCTCGGTACGCTGAGCTTGATCAGCCTCGGCGGCATGAAGCGCCGCGCGCGTCGCGGATGAGCACTGACCCCGGTCAATCGGGATCGGGCTGTCGAACATTCCGCGGCATCACTGCGCGATCGGCGTCGCCATCGTCTGCTCGCGGATTGACGCTCGCACCGCCGGCACGATCGCGGCGATCGCCAGCCCGCTCAGCAGCCACCCGACCGTCTGCATGATCCCCTCCGCCACTGTCATCCCGCTCGAAAATCCATACCAGTTCCAGTAGCTGACGTTGATCGACAACCACGCAAACAACCCCAGCAGCCCGATCGCCACCACCCGCTTCAAGTACGACCCCACCATTAGCGCCGCGACCGCGGCCACGATCAGCGCTGCCAGGACGTTGGAGATAAACTCATTCACGAGCATCCCCTTCGTCATGTGCTCTCCGCCGACCGGCTTGTAGATGAGCATTCCCACCGGGCCTTCGCGGTGCTTGGCCTCCCACACTTTCATCTCTTCCTCCGTGTATTCCTTCTTCGGATCGTACCCTGGAAACATGTAAGTCCCCGGCTCGTCGATCGCCAGCTTCATCGCCGACAGCAGAACCGCCTCGGCCGGCAGGGGCGAGATGCCCATCATCCCCAGCGGCGTCGCCATGTGCGACACCGCACCCCACGCAAAGTGAATCACCCCACCCACGATCGCCGCGATCACCACTCTGTTCATCGTCGTCTCCAATAAACCAGGAACGGTTCAGACATGAACGACTGATTCAGGGTGCTCTTTATCCTGCTTCAGCACAGCGAGAACAAACACAATCTTGCCTCTTTGACTTCCTCCTCAGCTCGCAAAGGCGCCAAGGTCCAATTCCGCCACCCGCCCCGCGCGCAGCAGGTGATAGCCCAGCGCCGCGATCATCGCCCCGTTGTCCGTGCAATATGCCATCCGCGCCATGTGCAGCGCCAGCCCCCGCTCCGTGCATGCTTTGCCCAGTTCCGCCCGCAGCCGCGAGTTCGCCGCCACCCCGCCGCCGACGAACACCGCGCCGACCCCCGTCCGCGCCACCGCCAGCATCGTCTTGGCCACCAGCACGTCCACCACCGCCACCTGAAACGACGCCGCGATGTCCGCGATCTGTTGCTCCGACAGCTTCTCCAGCCCGCCGCTCGTCCTGCCCGGCCCATGCACGTGATACAGCACGGCCGTCTTGATCCCGCTGAACGAAAAGTCCAGCGACTCCGCCCCCAGCATCGTCCGCGGAAACGCCACCGCCCGCGCATCCCCGCCCGCCGCGATCCGATCGATCACAGGCCCCCCCGGATACCCCAGCCCGAGCACCGAAGCCACCTTGTCGAACGCCTCCCCGGCCGCATCATCCGTCGTCGATCCGAGCAACTCGGCGTCGAGAAACCCGCGCGCCAGATACAGCTCCGTGTGCCCCCCCGACACCCCCAGCGACACCAGCGGAAACGGCGCCGCCTCCAAATCGATGGCCGGGCTCATCACGTGCGCGGCGATGTGATCGACGCCGACCAGCGGCTTGCCCCATGCCCACGCCAGTGCCTTCGCCCCGGTCAGCCCGATCAGCAGCGAGCCGATCAGCCCCGGACGGTGCGTCACCGCCACCGCGTCGATCTCGCGCGGCGCCACGCCCGCCTGCTCAAGCGCTGCCTCGACGACCGCGTCGAGATTCTCGATGTGCGCCCGCGCGGCGATCTCCGGCACCACGCCGCCGTACCTCGCATGCAGATCGACCTGCGAAGATACAAGGTTGCTCAGCACCCGCCGCCCATCGACGACAACGGCCGCGGACGTCTCGTCGCACGAAGTCTCAATCCCCAGGATCGTTGTCATGCGGCGCGCTGCCCGTTGTCACTGCGCGCGTACCGCGGCGCAACTGCGACGTACGGCTTCCCCAGCATCTTCTTCACGAGGATCCACTCCCCCATGTCGTTGCCTTCGATGCGGTGCCCGATCCACTGCATCAGGTATCCCGAGACGAGAAGCACCACCGGGCGCCACCACAAATCCCAGCGGTCCTCCTTCAACTGCATCAACGCCAGCACCAGCGCCACGATCGTCAACGGAATCCCAACCGCGTGCAGCGCCAGCGATGCCGGATGCTGATGTCGTTCCAGCCAGTTGCGGATCCAGCCCATTGCCCTAGCATACCCCCCACCCCGAATTGGGCCAACAAAGCCACATGAATGGCACCGCACGATCCCGGCTTCCGGGGCGGGCGACCGCCCGAAGTTCCTGATCATCGAGTGCGGATGCAACCGATAGCGATTACGCCGACAGCCAGCGCGTGAATCGCTCCTGCGGAATGGGCATGCTCATCCAGGACTGGTCGGGCATCGGATCACGCAGGCATTCCTCGACGGTTCGCAATCGCTTGAGCGGCACGGTGGAGCGCTTGCCGCCTTGCGTAACCCAGGTCACCTCGCCGCGGCGCTCAATGGCCTGCGCAATCTCGATCGTCATCCGCACGTCGCCCTGCACATAGTCGCAGACTTCCCGGTAGTTGCCGGCCCGCCACTGGCGCGGCGCATCCGCGGCATCCATGCTCTTTCTCGTGCGAATGCCCATCCCCTTCGCCACCGAGGCCAGCCCCACCGGGAAACCCTTGATCTTGAAGAACTGAAACATGGGGTCGTACATGGCGCGCGCGACGCGCGACGCGGTGGGGACGTCGCCCGCGGCCCGGGCAATCCATTGCAGGTCGAAGCCCAGGCCGTTCCAGGCCACGATGCGGCATTCGCCGCGCTGCTTCTCTTCGAGGTAGGCCAGCAGTTCCTTGGCCTGCGCCCGCTGCAGATTGACCAGTGGTTTGCCGTCGCGGCCCTCTGAGATCCAGAGGCGCCGCTCGCCACCGGCAAGCTCCGTCGCGGCCACTGCGACGTCGAATGGTGCGTAGTTCTCGATGTCTTCGCCGCGCCGCAGGTCGAACACGTTCGAAATCTCAATGTCGAACGCGAGGAGCGTCATGGTTCCACACGCCTCACCGCCGCCGGCTCACATACCGCAACCTGTCAGCGCGGCCAACGTACCACGACGCGCATTGCCCTGCCAGCGTCGGCTCGGCATGGGAATCCGAACCGACGGACGTCCGTTGCGCGGCCGCTCCCCGCCGCGCGGGCACGCATCCCGCCGCGCATCATTAACAACCGCAGCCCGCGCCGCGCCGCAGTTCCTCCTCGCGCCGCGCCGCCCGCGGAAACAGCACGTTGTTCTCCTTGTGCACGTGTGCGTGCATGTCCAGCTCCAGCTCGCGCAGCCCGTCCAACAGTGCGCGAAAACTGTTGCACGCATCCGCCGGCGGGCTGTAGTCATGTGTCAGCGCGCGCATCCGCGCCAGCGCCACGCCCGCGTCGTCGTGCTCGTGCTCCATCATCCGGATGGGGTTCGTCACGCTGCCGCAGTGAAACGCCGGCAGCGAGGTAGACTCCTCCATCGTGCGGATCATCGGAAACAGCACCATCTCCTCCTTGGCCATGTGCATCTCCAGCTCCCCGCGGAAACGCAGAAACACGTCGCGAACTTCGCGCATCTCCGGACGCCGCTCGCCGTGCGCCCCGGAGACCTTCTCCGCCAGCGCCGTCAGCCGCGGCAGCTCGATCCGCAGCATCGCGTGATGCGTCAGCTCAATGTGATCGCACAACTCCGACATGCGCATCCGCGCCACGTCCACCACCTGTTCCGTGGCGGACGCGCTCGCGTCGGCGCGATCGAGTTCGGCCGCCACGACCGCCGGATCGAGCCCCTTCTCGCGGCACGCCTCCTCCAGCGGCCGCTTCCCCCCGCAGCAGTAGTCGATCCCCAGCCGCTCGAACACGCGCGACCGACCCGGGCGCTCCGCCACCAGCGCCCCCACCTGACTTCGCGTATCCAGACCGCTCATCATCTGATCCTCCGTTCGCATGACTCACCTGCTCGAATCGTCACCCTAACCTGCCTTATCACGCCTTCGGCTCTCGCCGCTTGACTCTGTCGCGCACGCCCTTATGCGCGCGAGGCCGCGCCGCGCGCCAGCGCCGCACCCGCGCCGATCTCGGCCGGCACCGGCCCCCGACCCAGCGACCACCCCGTCCGCAGCCCCAGCACGAACACGCCCAGCGCGATGACGCCCACCGCGAAGATCGTGTCGCCGATCACGCGCATCCACCGCAGCGTCTGCATCAGGTCCGTCTGCAGAAATTCCGCCGACCGCGCGTACCACATGCCGTGCTCGACGCTCGCCCACGCCTGCATCAGCCCCACCGGCAGCAGGCTCAGCAACACCATCAACGCCAGCCCCACGTTGATCGACCAGAACGCGACGCTGAGCGCGCCCGTCCGCCACGCCGCGCGCGGACCCAGCCCCCGCAGGCAGAACAGCATCAGACCGATCCCCAGCATCCCGTACACGCCGAACAATGCCGTGTGACCGTGCACCGGCGTCGTGTTCAACCCCTGCATGTAGTACAGCGCAATCGGTGGATTGATCAGGAAGCCGAACAGCCCCGCGCCCACCAGGTTCCACAACGCCACGGCGACGAAAAAGTAAATCGGCCAGCGGTACGCGCTGACCCATTCCCGCGCCCGGCTCAGCTTCAGGTTCTCATACGCCTCGAAGCCGATCAGGGTCAGCGGCACCACCTCCAGTGCGCTGAACACCGACCCCAGCGCCAGGATCACCGTCGGCGTCCCCGTGAAGTAGAGGTGGTGGAACGTGCCGATGATCCCTCCCGAGAGGAAGATCGTCG
>CAZNDQ010000194.1:0-7477 GCA_964571825.1 uncultured Planctomycetales bacterium
GCGCAGCGACGTCTATGCGCTGGGCGTGATTCTCTACCAGCTTCTCGCCGACGCGCTGCCCTACGACCTCGACGGCAAGACGGTGGCGGACGCGGCGCAGATTGTCCGCGAGCGGGACCCGACGCCGCTGAGCGCCGTGAGCCGTGCGTATCGCGGCGACGTGGAGACGATCGCGGCCAAGGCGCTGGAGAAGGAGAAGTCGCGGCGTTACGAGTCGGCGGCGGAGCTGGCGGCCGACATCCGGCGCTACCTGCGCGACGAGCCGATCGTCGCCCGGCCGCCGAGCGCGTTCTACCACCTGCGGAAATTCGCCCGGCGAAATCGCGTGCTCGTCGTGTCGGCCACCGGCGTCTCGCTGGCACTGGTCATCGGCACGGGCGTGAGCCTGTGGCAGGCTGCGCGCGCCCGGACGGCCGAGCGCGATGCGCGCGCGGCGCAGGGGCTGGCGGAGCGGAACGAACGGCTCGCCCGGCGCGAGGCGGACCGATCGCGCGCGGTGAACGAGTTTCTGCAGAAGATGCTGGAATCGCCGAATCCGGAGCAGCAGGGCGGCGACCGCAACGTGACGGTGGCGAACATTCTTCAGCAGGCGGTGCGCGAACTGGACGAGGGGTCACTGGCCGGGCAGCCTGAAATCGAGGCGGCCGTGCGCGCGACGATCGGCAACACCTATCGGGCCCTGGGCGACCCCGCGGCGGCCGAGCCGCAGTTGCGGCGCGCGATACAGACGGCGCGGGCGCTTGGCGCGGACGGGCGTGCGGACCTGGCGTATGCGCTGAACAAGCTGGCGCGGGTGGAGCTGGACAAGCCGGACTACGCGGCGGCCGAGCAGCACTTCCGCGAGGCACTGGCGATCCGGCGGGACCTGCATGGTGCGGAACACGAGGAGGTGGCCAAGCTCCTGAACAACCTGGGGTCGGCGCTACAACAGGCGGGGCGTCATGAGGAGGCGGAGCCGTTCCTGCGCGATGGACTGGCGATGCGGCGGCGGGTGTTGGGCGAGGCCCACGTCGACATTGCGAGCAGCCTGAACAATCTGGCGCTGACACTTGAATCGACAGGTCGGGTCGACGAAGCAGAGGCTGCATTCCGCGAGTCGCTGGCGATGGATCGCGACCTACGCGGCGATCGCCATCCCAACGTGGCGCTGACGATGGGCAACCTCGGCCAGCTCCTGGCGCGGCGCGGCAAATACGCCGAATCGGAAGCGCTGATGCGGGAGGCGCTGACGATTCAACGGGAGATCTACGACGAATCCCACCCGACGATTTCCAACGGCCTGCGTAAGCTGGGATACGTGCTGCAGTTGAAGGGCGACCTCGGAGCGGCGGAGCTTCAGCATCAGCAGGCGCTGGAACTGGATCGACGATTCGGCCGGAGTCGGCACACGGAAACCGGAGTGGCGATGACCTACCTCGGATGGGTGCAACTCCGGCAGGGCAAACTCGAGGAGGCTGTGGCAACCCATCGTGAGGCGGCGTCGATCCAGCGCGAGGCGGTCGGGCCCGACCATCCCGTTGCCGTTTCCGCGCAGTTCAGTCTGGGCTGGGCGTTGATGAAGGTGGGACAAGATCAGGAAGCGGAGGCGGTCGTCGGTGAAGTGATCGGTGCAGCGCGCCGGACCCATCACGACGAGCTGTCCCTCCATCTGCTGTGCTACGGGCAGGTCCTGACGAAGCTGGAGAGATTCGAGGATGCGGAAGCGGCGCTGCTGGAGGCGCATCAGATGCACCAGGCGGCGCACGGCGAGTCGCATCGGGCGACGCGCGACTCGGCCGCGGCGCTGACGGCCCTGTACAAGGCATGGGATCGGCCGGAGTCGGCGGCACAATGGGAGCAGATCGCCGGCCGAGATCCGTGACGGAGGATCGCGGCGAGATCCGCGCCGGAACCACGGGGGTCGGCGTGCTGGGCGCATATGGTCATGGAGATTCTTCGCTTCGCTCAGGATGACGGAGAAGTCGCCGAGGTCGACGTCGCCGTCGCCGTCGAGGTCGGCCGTGGCGAAGTCCAATGGGGTGCAACCGGCCGGGGGACGTGATTCACTACTGCATGCGGTTTTCGGGCTGGACTGAGACGCTGGAGCAGCTTGAGGCGCATCTGGCGAAGAAGCGAGGCGGCCGGTAGGGTGATCGGCGCGACGAGTTCCGAGGGGATGGCCATCGGCGCGGACGGGCCGGCCGACGGTGAATCCGGGCTCGTTCAAGACAGGCAACGCAAAGGAGCGGAAGCCATGGCGTACGTAGACGGGTATGTGCTGCCGGTGCCGAAGAAGAAGCTGGCGGCGTACAAGCGGATGGCGCAGTTGGGGGCGAAGGTCTGGAAGGAGCACGGCGCGCTGGAGTATTTCGAGTGCGTCGGGGACGATCTGAAGGTGAAGTTCGGCATGCCGTTTCCGAAGATGATGAAGCCGAAGGCGGGGGAGACGGTGGTGTTTTCGTTTGTCGTCTACAAGTCAAAGGCGCACCGGAACCAGGTGAACAAGAAGGTGATGAGCGACCCGCGGCTGTGCAGCATGAACCCGGCGGAGATGCCGTTCGACTGCAAGCGGATGGTGTGGGGCGGGTTCAAGGTGCTCGTCTCGGCGTGACCAACCGAGGGTGTGCGATGTGAATCAGCGGCGCTGGCACGCACACGGCGATTGAATCAATTGCGGATTGCGGATTGCGGAATACCGGCGATCGTGCGCGCGGAAGCGCGGAGGTGACCATTCGTCGAGAGGGGCAGGGATGGATGTGCGGGGGGCGTTAAAGGGGCAGTACCACGCGGCGCTGAGGAATGCGGGAGAGGTGCGGTGGGTGCGGGGGGAGAGAATCCAGCCTGACCGGTGAGCAGCAATATCACTGATTGTCGGGTGGCGGTTCGAAGAATGCACGCGCCCCCTTCTCATGGGGGCCAGGGGTCGAACCGCTGTTCGCTCGCCAGGGCGAGAAACTCCGGCTCGGTGACCCACGGGTTCCAGCCCTTGGTGGTGACGACATAGCGGTGATTGGACGAGTCAGGTCGTTTTTCATACGCGATGACGACAGTTCGCTCATCCCTTGAAGTCCATTCCGGGGCCGGTACCAGAGCGAAATCGTTGATGTACTGAAGCGTCGGTGGCCAGAACCACCCAGCAATTTCATCGCGATGTTTGACTGCCACCGCGCAAAGGAGAAACGCGATCGCACCGACGACAAACGCGCGGCGGAGCCACCGGCGAGTCACGACGATCATCAGCGTGCAGTACGCCGCGGGACGCAGCGGCTGGACGTCCGGCCAGTCGGTGAACTCGAGCCACGCTTTGCGCAGTGCCAGCTTGCGCGCCTCCGTTACCGGGCTGTAACTGGGAGCAAGTTCCTGGGCGATGGTGGCCGGACTGAAGCTGCTGCTGGGTGCCTCATGGTGCAGGATCATCAGCGTTAACGCCAGGTGCCTTGAGTTCACCGCGCGGATACTGCCGCGCTGACCGCAATCTATGGCGTGGTCAACGCCTGGATACCCCAGCACGGCAAAGGCAATAGTCAAACCGCTCGCGATGACGATGCGTACCCAACGGGGAAGATCGAGCAGGCCGAAAAGGGCCGCCACAGCACCTACCTTGCCGCTTTGAAATGTGCTGAAGGTCAAAGGGTCACTCGGATCGAAGTCCCGCCCGCATTCCGGGCAGCGGCTCTCGGGCAGGTGGCGCAGGTCGTAGCGGCAGCCGCGGCAGTACATCCCTGGGCTCCCAGCGTGGACGGTCAATGGTATGCCGCCGCGGCGCGCCGCGGCAAGCATCTGAGCGTGCTGGCCGACCCGCCATCGAATAAGCGACAGCCCCGTACCACTCCCAATCCGACGTCGCAGCGCCTGTCAACGTCAGCGTGACCGATCTCACAAGGAAAAACGCGCGTTTGTCGTGCGGACTCTGCCCCCCGATGTCGCGTTGGGGTGGTGGAGGCGCCGCGGCCTGGCGCACGTTTTGTACTGCGCAGGTCCGACGCGGGTCGGACGGGGCGTGCGGTCGGTTTATGCGCGCGGTCTCCCAAGAGAAAGGGTCTGCCTATGAAGACCACGAAGATGAAGTGGGCCACATGCTGGGGGGCGAGTCTGTTCGCGCTGCAGCTTGGCGGGTGCTCGATTCTGGAGATTCTGAGCGGCGTCATCGGGGGCTAGGCTCCGTCTCAGCACTCCGGTCGGCGCGATCGACTCGCGTGACCGGAGATTCTGAGTCAGAGCCTGAACGGCGCCGGTCGGGTGCGGGCGGCACCGGTTGCCAACGGCCGGTGCCGCCTCGCCGTTCTTATCGGTCTCGCATGTCGCAACAACGTGATCATTGCGGAGGTGAAAGAGATTTGTCGCGTTGGTCCGGGGGCTGATGGCGGCGACGGAAACAGGAGCCGCACCTGGGCGTGCGCGGCGCAGCCGTGCTTTGACGCGGCACACCGCAGGGTCCACGTCGGCGCTGGCGCGAGCCAGACGCGGCAATCGTCGACAAGGTCGCGTGCGAGCGCGGCGGCCGCGCGGTCAGTCCTGTTCGGGTGGATGGAGGCCAAACCGCAATGCGGAGCCGGGGCGTACCCGGCGCGCCACCAGAACCAGGAATGTTGGGTGCACTCAGTCGGGTGCGCCGAGTTGTCAATCAAGGAGAAGTAACCATGTTCGGCTTTGGATCGATCATTGAGACGTTGATCGCGACGTTCACGTCGCTGATCACGGAGCTGCTCGGCGGGCTGTTCGGCGGCCTGCTGGGCTGAGGAGTCTGGTAGGGGAGATATCACGGGGGAGCCCACGGGGCCGGCCGTTGCGGGGTGACGTGTGCCCGCACGGCCGCGCCCCTTTTTTTGTCGCCGCGGCGACCCCGCAGCGCCGTCCCGGCGGCTCGCGGCGTGCTCGATTGCCAACGAAACGCCGGAGGGCGTAAGATGCATTGCAACGCCGACGCTCGTCGGGCAACAGGGCCGCACCATCTGCGTAGCGTGCTCTGACGGCCCCCTGCCGCTGCGCGATCCGCGGCGTAGGTGCAAACCGACATGTCCAATTCGCGCAAGGTTGTGACGGAATTGCTGACGCAGGTCGGCGGGGCCGAGGCCGAGCGCGCTGTGGCACAGTTGATGCCGCTGGTATACGACGAGTTGCGGGCGCAGGCGGCCCATATCCTGAAAGGCGAGCGGAAGAACCACACGCTGCAACCGACGGCCCTCGTCCACGAGGCCTACATCCGGCTGGCGGATCAGAGCCGGGTGGACTGGCAGGGCAAGACGCACTTCATGGCGGTGGGGGCGTCGATGATGCGCCGCGTGCTGATCGACTACGCGCGCGGACGCAAACGCGACAAGCGCGGCGGACAGGCCGAGCGCGTGCTGCTCGAGGACTCGCTCATCCTTCAGGAGCCGCGGGAGATCGACCTGCTGGACGTGAACGAAGCAATCGAGGCGCTGGCGGCGCTGGACCCGGAGCAGGCGAAGATCGTCGAGCTGCGGTTCTTCGGGGGGCTGACAGTCGAGGAGGTGGCGCACGTGCTGGGGGTGTCGAAGCGCAAGGTCGAGGGGGACTGGACACACGCCAAGGCCTGGCTGCGGCAGCGGCTGGGGCAAGCGGAAACAACATGACGCCGGAGCGACACGCGCGCGCCAAGCAGGTTTTTCTGGAGGCGGTTGCCGGGCCGGCCGAGGCGCGCGAAGCGATCATTGCGCGGGCCTGCGCGGGGGATGAGGCGCTGGCGGAGCAGGTGCGCGCGCTGCTGGCGGCGCACACGTCGGTGACGGTGGCTGAGGAACGCGCGGATGGTGTGGGCGTACGCGTGCCGGTTCGCCGCGCAGAGTCGGATGAGCAGGCCGGCGCGCGGGCGTTTCCGGCGGGGACGGTGATCGCGGGGCGCTACCGGATCGTAGAGGCGCTGGGGGCCGGGGGGATGGGGGAGGTGTTTCGCGCGGACGATTTGACGCTGGGGCAGGCGGTGGCGCTGAAGTTCCTGCCGCGCGAGTGCGCACGTGATCCGCGGTGGGTGGCACGGCTGCGCAACGAGGCGCGGCTGGCGCGGACCGTGACGCATGCGAATGTTTGCCGCGTGCATGATCTGGAGGAATGGGAAGGTGAGTATTTCCTTTCGATGGAATACGTCGAGGGGGAGGATCTGGCGGGCCTGTTGCATCGGATCGGTCGGCTGCCGCGGGAGAAGGCGATCGAGGTGGCACAGCAGACAACCTATGGGCTGGCGGCGGCGCACGCGGTGGAGGTGCTGCACCGCGATCTGAAGCCGGCGAACATCCTGCTGGATGCCGAGGGGCAGGTGAAAATCACGGATTTCGGCATTGCGGCGCTGGCGCATGAGATCGCCGCACACGACATCCGCAGCGGCACGGCCGCGTACATGGCGCCGGAGCAGATCACGGGGCGCCAAGTGAGCGTGCAGAGCGACCTGTACGCGCTGGGGCTGGTGATGTACGAGTTGTTCACCGGCCGGGCGGCGCTGGGCGCGGATTCGCTGGCGGAGTGGATTCACCTGCATCAACACGTGTCGCCGCCAAGTCCGACGGAGTTTGCGGCGGATATGCCGCCGCAGGTGGAGCAGGTCATTCTGCGCTGTCTGCGGAAGGACCCGCGGGAGCGGCCGGGGTCGGCGCTGGCGGTGGCGGCGGCGCTGCCGGGGTCGGACGTGCTGGGGGCGGCGCTGGTGGCGAAGATCACGCCGGGGCCGGAGCTGGTGGCGGCGGCGGCGACGAGGAAGAGCGGCGTGCGCGCGCCGGTGCTGGGTATCGCGACGGTGGCGGTGCTGGCGCTGACGTTGCTGGCGCGGTGGATGTTTCCGCTGCCGTGGGATGATCTGGGGTCGCTGGCGCCGGCGGTGCTGAAAGAGCGCGCGAGAAACTTCGCGGCGGCGGCGGTGCCGACATTGCAGCGATCGTGGGCGGCCAGCGGCTACTGCGAGTTCGAGGAGTTCATTTCACTAAGCGACCAGATCTACCCCGTAGGCAATTCGGAGAGCGACATCGGTGAGCCGGAGGCGCACGCGCCGGTGTTCTGGTGGCGCGCTAGTGAGAGTCCACTCGCCGCGCAGGATGTGGAGTCCACGGTGTTCGGTTCGGGGCGGATCACGATCGGCGAGCCCACACCGCTGGCGCCGGGGATGACAACGATTGTGCTGGATCAGCGTGGGCGATTGCTGCTGTTTGCGGCGATCCCCAGTTCGTCCTGGCATGAGCACTTGTCATCGACGTCGGGTGATGACGGATTCGACGCCCTCATCCGCGTAGCGGGGGCTGATGTGCAGGTAGTGAAGCGCATGGTGAATGCGAGACCAGCGCCGCCGTTCATGGCGGATGAGATCACTCAGTGGACAAATGCCGACGATGGCGACGAAGTCATCGCGGTGGCGATGGCGCGCGCGGGTTGGCTGACGTTTTTCAGTGCGGTTCGTGAGAAACGGAGGGACGGCGGATTTGCGCGGTGGATACCGCTGGACGAGCGGCGGGCGATCGTGACGGGGAGCCTGCGGCTGCTGTTCGTCGGCGCG
>CAZNDQ010000195.1:0-7472 GCA_964571825.1 uncultured Planctomycetales bacterium
AGTGACCAGTGGCCGGTGGCCAGTGGAGGAGTCGCGGAGTACCGCGACGAAGAATACGGCGCGAGGGTTGGCGTGCTGGAGGCACCGGTGATTAGAGATGCTTCGCTTCGCTCAGCATGACACGGAAGAAATGCGGAATGCGGAATGCGGAATACCGGCGATCGGTCGGTTGGTGGTGTGCTGGGCGCACAAGCGATTCGAGATGCTTCGCTGGCGCTCAGCATCAATCAGTGGCCAGTGACCAGTGGCCGGTGGCCAGTGGAGGAGTCGCGGAGTACCGCGACGAAGAATACGGCGCGAGGGTTGGCGTGCTGGAGGCACCGGTGATTAGAGATGCTTCGCTTCGCTCAGCATGACACGGAAGAAATGCGGAATGCGGAATGCGGAATACCGGCGATCGGTCGGTTGGTGGTGTGCTGGGCGCACAAGCGATTCGAGATGCTTCGCTGGTGCTCAGCATGACGGATCGGCGCTCAGGAGGATGGGCGGTGGCTGGCGAGGGGCGGGGGTTGGGCGTAGGTTGGCGGCGTGAGTGTGAAGGTGGTGATCAACGATCGGGCGCTGCGGACGCCGCGGACGGGCGTCGGGCATTACGTGCACCAGCTCATCCGCTATCTGCCGGAGGTGGCGCCGGAGATCGAGTGCGTGCCGTTTTACTTTTCGCACGTGCGGGGGCGCGGGGAGCTGGAGACGGTGCGGACGCCGGAGGCGGGCCGGCCGATGGGGGGATCGCGCAAGCCGTGGTTCGTGCGGCGGACGCTGCAGGATGCGTACGAGATGTACTTCCGCGCGGTGGCGCGCGTGCGCGGGTATCGGGTGTATCACGAGCCGAATCACGTGCCGATGCGGTTCGGGGGAGTGACGATCACGACGATCCACGATCTGTCGGTGCTGCGGTATCCGCAGTGGCATCCGGCGGACCGGGTGCGGTGGTATGAGCGCGGGTTTCGGCGGGGCGTGGAGCAGACGCAGCACTTCATCGCGGTGAGCGACTTCACGCGGCGGGAGATGATGGAACTGCTGGGGATCGGGGCGGAGCGGATCACGGTGATCCATCAGGGGCCGCGGGAGGTGTTTGCGCCGGCGGGCGAGGGGGAGTGGGCGGAGACGCTGAGGCGGTATGAGATCACCCGGCCGTACTTTCTGTACGTGGGGACGCTGGAGCCGCGGAAGAACCTGCGCGGGTTGCTGGCGGCGTATCGGGCGCTGCCGGAGGGGCTGCGCAAGCGCTATCAGCTTGTGATTGCCGGGGGGATCGGCTGGGGAGATCTGCCGGAGCTGGGGGCGGGGGAGAACGTGCGGCTCGTCGGGTACGTGAGCGACGAGGAGCTGCGGCGGCTGTACTCGGCGTGTCAGGCGTTCGTCTGGCCGAGTTTATACGAGGGGTTCGGGCTGCCGCCGCTGGAGTGCATGGCGTGCGGCCGGCCGGTGATCACGTCGAACACAGCCTCGCTACCG
This sequence comes from uncultured Planctomycetales bacterium, assembly GCA_964571825.1. Taxonomy (GTDB): domain Bacteria; phylum Planctomycetota; class Phycisphaerae; order UBA1845; genus CAZNDQ01. The sequence goes on from CAZNDQ010000195.1 coordinate 1,459, forward strand.
GAGGTGGTGGGCGAGGCGGCGCTGACTGTGCACCCGCAGGATGAGATGGAGCTGTACGCGGCGCTGCGGCGGATGGCGGAGGATGAGGGGCTGGTCGCGGATTTGGCGCGGCGCGCGGTGGAGCGGGCGGCGTCGTTTTCGTGGCGGCGGTGTGCAAGGCAGCATGGGGAGTTGTATGTGCGGTTTGGCGGGGATTAAGCGGTCGGGGGACAATCGGTGGATGCTCCGTTTGCCGGCGCGCGCGGGAGGTTGCGGCCGGTCGTGAGCGCGATTCGGGCAGTTCCCGCAATTCGAGGGATGAGTGCATGCTTAAGACTGTTCCCGATCGGGAATCATGCATCACTTGACGTTTCATATCAGATACGATCAGGCCATTTGAAGCCGATGTATTCCCGATCGGAGTGATTTTGCTTGACGATCGGTTCTGAGATGCCTACGCTCTGCTCGATGACGCAGCGTATTCCCGATCGGGAATGTGGGATAGGGTGATTTCGAGATCGGCGAGGCAAGATGAGCGGCGACATCGGTCAGTTCGTTCGGGCGCGGCGACGGGCGAGCAAGCTGACGCAACGTGAACTCGGCGAGCTGGCAGGCGTCGGCCCGCGTTTCATTTCGGAACTCGAACGCGGCAAGCGGTCCGTCCGTCTGGATGCGGTCATGCGGGTGCTGGCCGTATTCGGAAAGACGCTCGGCGTCGCCGACGCGCCGCGGAGAGACGAGGCCGATGAGAAAGCGTAGCGCGAGTGTGCGCCTCGACGGCCAGCCGGTCGGGACGCTCGTCGAAGCGGGCCGGCAGGTCACGTTTACGTACGACCCGCAGTGGCTGGCGCGGGCGGGCGCGGTTCCGGTGTCGGTAACGCTGCCGCTGCGCCCCGAGCCCTACGTGACGGAGGGGCTGCACCCGTTTTTCGAGAACCTGCTGCCCGAGGGCTGGCTACTGGAGCTGGCGACGCGCAAGCTCAAGATCTCCAAGGACGATGCCTTCGGGCTGCTTCTGGCGACTTGTGCTGACTGCGTCGGCGCCGTCGAGATCGACCGGACAGAGGAAGCGCTCGGCGAGGAGCGCAAGGAGTGAGCGCGATCTGTCGAATCTGCCTGAGAGCGGCCCGCGACCAGAACTACCACGCAGCCTGCCTGCGGGCTCTGTTCGGCACGGCGAAGGTGCCGCAGCTCGACATCAGCCTGAGCAAGCTTCATACGGCCGCACTGGCGATGGTCGGCCGCACGTCGCTGTCCGGCGTGCAGAAGAAGATTTCGGTCACGCTGACCTCGGACAGGGAAACGCTCCAGGTCGCCGCGGAAGGCGGGCGGTATATCCTCAAACCGCAGACGGAGACGTTTCCGGCTCTGCCCGAGAATGAGCACGTGACGACGTGCCTGGCGAAACTGGTGGAGATCGAGGTGCCGCCTTTCGGCCTGGTGTCGCTCAGCGACGGCTCGCCGGCGTTCGTCTCGCGGCGCTTCGATCGGCTGCCTGACGGCCGCAAGCTGCGGCAGGAGGATTTCTGTCAGCTTGCCGAGCAGCCGCCCAAGTACAAGTACGAGGGCTCGGCGGAGCTTTGTGTGCGACTGCTGCGGAAGTACGCGTCGGAGCCGCTGATCGAGATCTTAAAGCTCTATCGCCTGCTGCTCTTCGGCTGGTGGACGGGGAACGGCGACATGCACCTGAAGAACCTGTCGCTGTTCACGGACGAGCAAGGAGTCATGCGGCTGACGCCGGCGTACGACCTGGTGAGCACTCGTCTCGTCATTCCGGACGACCCGCTGGCGCTGCCCGTCGGCGGCAGGAAATCCAAGCTCACCCGCGGAACGTGGCGGGAATTCGCCGACTATTGCGGGATTCCCGAGAAAACGGCGGCACGCGCGATGGAGAGACAAGCGTCGGCTGAAGCCGCGGCGCTGGAAACGCTCGACGTGTGTTTCCTGCCGGCCGAGCAGAAGCTCGCCTTGAAGGAGCTTATTGCGGAGCGCAGTTCGATGCTGCGGGAATGAAGGAGGAACGAGGGTGGTTTCCTTGTCAGCTCGCGGGGTGGGCAATGCGCACGTTGAACATGCCTGCGGCGCGGCGGAATGCACTCGGAGATCGAGATTCTTCGCTGGCGCTCAGAATGACGGCGTCGATGTGGGATGTCGGATGTGCGATGTCGGATGTAGTGGCGTCTGGGGGCACACGCGGTTCGAGATGCTTCGCTGCGCTCAGCATGACGAGTCGGCGCGGGTCTGCGCGCGCGGGTCTGCGCGCGCGGGTCAGCGCGCGCGGGTCAGCGGGCGCGGCACAGTCTGGCGAACACATCGAGGTATTTTCGTTCGATGACGCTCCAGGAGTAATTTGCGAGCGTGAATTCGCGGGCGGAGCGGGCCATGGCGGCGGCGGCGCGGGGGCGGCTGAGGAGCCAGGCGAGGGCTTCGCGGAACTCAGCCGAGTTGTCGTAGTAGAGGCCGCCGCGGGCGGCGATGACCTGCTCGCGGAGGACGGCGCAGCGGCCGTTGACGAGGGCGGGGATGCCGGCGAGCCAGCCCTCGAGCAGGACGAGGGAGAGGCTCTCGAAGAGCGAGGGCTGGAGGAGGACGGCCGCGCGGCGGAGGAGGGCGAGCTTGGTCGGTTCGTCGACGCGGCCGAGTGGGCGGACCTTCGGGTGGCGCGGGAGGTCCATGGTGACGGGGCCGAGGAGGACGAGGTCGGGCCAAGAGGGGTCGTCGCGGACGAGGGTGAGGTAGTCGGCGAGGAGGGCGTCGACGTTCTTGGCGCGGTCGACGCGGCCGAGGTAGAGGAGGTAGCCGGGCGCGAGGCCGTCAGGGAGCGCGGGGGCGGCGGTGCCGTCGGGGAGCGCAGCGCCGTTCTCGGTTGCGGGCGGCGGGAGGTCGATGCCGCAGCCGACGACGGTTTCGAGCGGGGCGCGGTGTGCGAAACGGTGAGCGCAGAATGCGCGCTCTGCCTCGGTGTTGTAGAGAATTGCGCGGGCGCTGCGAAATACATCATTGTACACTTCGAGGCGGATGGGTTTTTCATCGTGCGCGGTGGGGACGAGCCAGGCGCGCTCAGGCGCAGCGGCGATGCCGCGGACGGTCGTCCAATATAAATAGGTAAAGAAAATAATCGCGTCATATTCACTTTCGCAGGCGCCGAGGTGATCGGTGAGGCCGGGGGTCAGAGGCCCCTGCTCCTCGATCCAGCGCTCCTCCTCAGCGCGGGTGTGGGGGCCGTCGAGGACGCGGGGGCTGATGGCGTCGAAGCGGGGGTAATCGCGCTGACGGGTGACGGGGAAGCGGAGGACGCGGACGGGGCCGTCGTGCGAGGGGCCGGGCGCGTAGGCGTTGGCCCAGGTGCGGTCATCACGGGCGCATGTCGTGAGGACCGTCACCTCCCAGTGGCAGGCCATGTGCAGGGCAACGTCGCGGCAGTGGCGCTCCGCGCCGCCGGCGATCTCGGCGTGGTAGCGGTGGATGACGAAGGCGACGCGGGGGCGGTTGTTCATGCGCGGACTCCGGCGGGGAGGAGCCAGCGGTCGACAAGGCGCGCGAGGCGGGCGAGGAACGTGCGGGGGTCAAACGCGCGGAGGCGCGCGCGCTGGCGCGTGAGGAGCGCAGCGCGGAGTGAATCATCGGTGCAGATCTGGTGGACGAGCGCAGCCAGGGAGTCGTCGGGGGTGCGGAAGAGGACGCCGGCGCCGGCGAGGGTTTCGCGGACGGCGGGGATGTCGCGGGCGACGATGACGGCATCACCGGCCATGGCTTCGGGGAGGGGAACCATGAAGCCTTCGTGGACGCTGAAGCTGAGGAAGACGTCGGCCCAGCGGTACCAGTTGACGAGTTCGTCTTCGGTGACGCGGCCAGCGAGGCGGGCGGCGCCGCCGAGGGCGCGGACGCGGTCGATGAGCGCGTCGTTGAAGCGGGGGAAGCGCTCGTCGAGGCCGCCGACGAGGGCGAGGCGGGCGGCGGGGTCGAAGCGAAGGTAGCGGGCGAACCAGTCGAGGAGGCGGTCGGGGCATTTGTGGGGGAGCATGCGGCCGACGAAAAGGAGGCGCGAGGGCATCGGTGCACTGTCATCGCCCCGATTCGACATGCCTGCGCCGCGGATTCGCCGGGGCGAATCCGCGGACTTAGGCATGCCACCCAGATCGTTCGGTGCGCGGTGATTCTCCCCGGCGCGGGAGGCGGCGGGGTCGGGCCAGGGGTTGCGGCAGGCGGTGCGGTCGGCGTGGAGGGTGTCGTGAGGGATGGGGAGGACGGCGGTGCGCGGGAAACCGGCGTCGAGGAGGTCGCGGCGGTTGAACTCGCTGACGCCGACGGCGAGGTCGAAGGCGGGTGCGAGTCGGGGGAGGGCGCGGCGGCCGCGGTCGACGAGATCGGCGAAGTCGGGGCGGTGGGCGCGGAGCAGGTGGCCGGGGGTGATGTTGTGATAGACGAGCAGCTTGGGGCCAAGGCGATGGATGACGTAGTCGGTGAGGACGGTGCCGATGGAGTGGTGGTAGATGATCGGGGCGTCGGGTGCGGCGCGGAACTGGAGGTCGATGATGCGCAGCGCGCGGCCGAGCATGGCGGGCTCGATGGACTCGGCGTAGATGCGGGAGTCGAAGCCGAGCGCGAGGAGGCCGCGCTGAATCTGCGCGGCGAAGTTGCCGATGGCGTCGCCGCTGACGAAGGCGGGCAGGACCTGGTGGATTTCAGGCACGGTGCGGCTCCGGGTGCGATTCGAGTGCGCTGATCTCATCAAACAGGATACCGGGCTCGCCGCAGTCGAGGCAGACAACAGCGACGCGGCCGCGCCAGCGCGGGGGCACGACGTAGCAAAGCTCGATGGGATTGGCGGACGGAGCAGCGGTAAGCGGCTCGTCGAGAATCCGCGCGGCGACGGTGTGGTCGAGGTCGAGCGGCTGGGCGAGGCGGACGGTGAGTCGATCGGCGTTGAGTCGAAGCGCGAGGAGCGTCTGGCCGCGGAGACGTGCGGAGGCGGAGGGGGCCGCGGGGGGGACGAAGCCGGTGAGGATGCAGCGCTCTCCGGAGGCGGGGGCAATCTGTGACGGCGCGTCGGCGAACACTTCGGCCCAGACCTGCGCAGCGCGGTCGGGGTCGACGCGCTGCTCGGAGGAAATGGCGAGCGCAGTGGGAAGCCAGACGGCGCCGGTGAACTTGTGGGCAGGGTCGCTGACGACGTTGAACGAGGCGATCTGGTCGGCCCAGTCGTAGTTGCCGGCGAGATGCTGGTCGCCTTCGTGGAGGGCGGCGCTGAGGGTGTAGGCGCCGGGGCCGAGGTTGAGCGGGAGGCGGAAGCGGGCCTCGAAGGCGCCGCCGGGGGCGACGGGGATGGGCCGGTTGAGCTCGGCGGAGTTGGTGCCGAAGACATCGGCGCCGGTGCGGTCGTGGATGCAGATGCCGACGGTGAGATTGCGGACGGGATAGAGGATGAGGCCGCGGACGGTGATGTCGACGTCGCGGCCGGTGACGAAGGCGCCGGGATGTTCACCCGCAACCGTGGTCATGCTGACGCTTTCGATCATGGCGCGGAACTGGCCGCCGCGGATGCCGAATGATTTCGTGGTGAAGCGGACGGAGGAGGCGCCAAGGCGCGCAGCGCCGGAGGCGAGGCGGGCGCTGTATTCCTGCAGGACAGCGGACGGCGAGCCCTCGGCGACTTTCGCACCATGTTCGAGGAGGATGGCGCGCTGGCAGATGCGCAGAACAGCCTGCGGCTCGTGGGAGACGAAGAGGAGCGTGCCGCCATCCTCGAGGAAGCGGCGGAGGTGGTCGAAGCATTTCTGCTGGAAGGCGGCGTCGCCGACGGCGAGGGCCTCGTCGATGACGAGGATGGCGGGCTGAATGGCGGCGGCGACGCTGTAGCCGAGGCGGAGGACCATGCCGGTGGAGTAGGTGTGGAGGGGCTCGTTGATGAAATCGCCGAGTTCGCTGAAGTCGATGATGCGGTCAATGCAGCCGCGCAGCTCAGCGTGGGTCATGCCGAGGAGGAGGCCGTTGAGGCGGATGTTTTCGCGGCCGGTGAACTGGGGATGGAAGCC